>SBAT01000441.1 GCA_005240105.1 Chloroflexota bacterium | reverse complement strand
GGACGGTTCCCATGAAATTAATGGGAGCGTTCGCAAACGATAGCCGGAAATTAGCCAGAGATACTCCGCTAGCGTCTGAGGATGATACTGCTTCACGTACTGGGTGATCAAAACGTCCTTCAGACGTTTAGAAAAGTCCACCTTTTGAGACTGAGTCAATGGTTTAAACAACTTACCGCGTAAGGACAGAAGCTGATCGAATAAACCGGCAAACGATTTGTGGAAAGCATCAAATTTATCTTGCTCACCTCTCTGCTGATAGATTTGCAACAGTTCCAGTTCCGACCAAAACAGCGGCCCGACATTTACGAGTTGTTTATCCGCAGCAAGCTTTTGACGCAAAGCAACGAGCTGCTCGAAATAGTCCTCTGCCTCCTTGGCGCCACCTTTTTCCATTAGGCAAGCAGCTAAAGGTTCCAAAATTTCAGCGCGCAACACATCAAGCTCATCAAGCCCTTTGCTCATTACTAAAGCATTCTTGTACTGTCTGATCGCATCATCGGTGCGCCGCAAATGGTAGTAGCAATCGCCAAGGCACTTTACCTGAAACGCCCGGTATCGACTCGCGCCTGAGGTCTCTTGGCTCAAAATCGTTTGCAGCTGTCTTGCAGCGTCGTTGTAATTGTCTGTTTGACTGTTAACGTAAGCCAAGAGATACAACAGCTCAGTGTCGGTGCTTTTTGCCTTTGCAAGTTGCGACTCAATTAGTTGTTTCGCTTCATGATACTGTCCATTTCCAAGGCAATCCAACACTTGTTGCTGACATTCAGTCAATGACAATTCTGGCGGAACGGCTAAAGTCGAGCTTTTCATTGAAAGATCTACTTCAGGTACGTTAATAAGTACGGATGACTCGCCGTTTGTTTCTGCAAAGACGGGGTTAAGCATTAGGCAGAAAACCGTCAAAAGGAACCCACAAACACCCACGCAGTATAACGTCTGCACACATCGATCGACTTTCATGTTATTCAATTAATTCTGTTTCTCCTTTCTCGAACATTACGTCCGCATGGAGGTGAATCAGTAAGGCCATTTCCAGGTGGCAAATTCCGGTTTGTCTATGCCATTCTCGTGGGCATAGTTAATGCATTCTATCTGCATGTTTCGCAATCTTGATTTAGCGTGGGCTCCGGCAACACTCAATTTTGGTACTCTATCAATCACATCCATGGCGATACTGAACCGGTCTACTTGATTGTTTATTGCCAGCTCTAAGGGCGTGTTAATATTCCCTTGTTCCTTATAACCACGAACGTGCATGTTGTGATGGTTGGTGCGCCTGTAAGCCAACCGGTGAATCAACCAGGGATAACCATGGAAATTAAAGATGACCGGCTTGTCTTGAGTAAATAGGGAATCGAAATCTCGATCGCTCATTCCATGCGGATGCTCGCTTTCAGGTTGCAACTTGAGCAAATCCACAACGTTGACAAAACGGATTTTCAATTCAGGAAACTCATTGCGCAGCAAGGCGTTAGCTGCCAAAGCCTCCTGAGTAGGTATGTCGCCGGCAGATGCCAGTACTACATCCGGTTCACAACCACTGTCATTGCTGGCCCATTCCCAGATGTCAGCGCCTTTTGTGCAGTGCTTGACGGCAGAGTCCATGTCCATGTACTGCAGATGGTTCTTTTTATCGCATACGATGACGTTGATGTAATTTTGACTGCGCAGGCAATGGTTCGCGCAGGAAAGCAGGGAATTAACATCAGGCGGCAGGTAAACACGGATAACGTTTGGTCCCTTGTTTACCACCAGATCAAGAAACCCAGGGTCCTGGTGAGTGAATCCGTTATGGTCTTGCCGCCAGACGGTGGAGGTAATCAGTAAGTTGAGCGATGCAATGCTTGCGCGCCAGTCCAACTGGTTGGATATTTCCAGCCATTTAGCATGCTGATTGAACATGGAATCGATCACATGTACAAAAGCTTCATAGGTGGAAAAGAATCCATGCCGTCCAGTCAGCAAATAACCCTCCAGCCAGCCTTCAAGTGTATGCTCGCTGAGCATCTCCATGACGCGGCCGTTGGTAGCTAGTTCGCCTCCATCAGAATCCTCCGGAAAATAATTTGCGATCCAGAATTTCTTGCTGGTTTCATATATGGCATCGAGCTTATTGGATGCCGTTTCATCGGGACCGAAGACTCTGAAATTGTTGGCATTGCTCTTCATGATGTCACGCAAAAAAACACCCAGGGGCACGGTATTTTCCGCTTCCGTACAGCCCGGTTTGGCAACCTCAATTCCATACTGTTTAAACTCAGGCATCTTCAGTGACTTGTGAATAAGACCGCCGTTAGCGTGAGGGTTGGCGCTCATGCGGCGCTTGCCCTCCGGAGCTAACTCCTTGAGTTCGGAAATCAGGGTGCCGTTTTCATCAAATAGTTCTTCCGGTTGGTAGCTTTTCAACCACGATTCAAGCAACTGTAAATGCTCAGGATTTTCTTTGACGCCGGACAAAGGCACCTGATGCGACCGCCAGCAGCCTTCTACTTTGTGGCCATCAACTTCTTTCGGACCGGTCCATCCTTTGGGAGTGCGCAATATTATCATTGGCCACTTCGGTAAACCGGCAACCCCGGTAGCACGAGCTTGCTTTTGAATCGAGCGTATTTCATTGATGCAATGATCAAGCGTTGCAGCCATAGCTTGGTGCATGCTGTCGGCGTCACTGCCTTCCACAAAATATGGTGCATATCCATAACCACGAAAAAGGCTTTCAAGATCATCATGATTGATGCGTGCCAGTATTGTTGGATTGTTGATCTTATATCCATTGAGGTGAAGAATGGGAAGCACTGCTCCATCTCGGATTGGGCTGATGAACTTATTAGAATGCCAGGCAGTGGCAAGAGGCCCCGTCTCCGATTCACCGTCTCCTACCACCACCGTAGTAATCATGTCCGGGTTGTCGAATACAGAACCAAATGCATGTGAGACGCTGTAGCCCAGTTCACCACCTTCATGAATTGAACCCGGTGTTTCAGGCGTGCAATGACTGCCAATTCCACCTGGAAAGGAAAATTGTTTAAAAAACGCCGTCAGCCCTTCTTCATCTTCGCTCTTGTCCGGATAGATTTCTGAATAGGTGCCTTCCAGATAAACAGGGGCAAGAACGCCTGGAGCCCCATGCCCCGGGCCTGCCATGAAAATCATGTCGAGATCGTACTTTTTGATCAGGCGATTCAGGTGTGTGTAGACAAAGCTTAAACCAGGACTGCTACCCCAATGTCCAAGCAATCGATTCTTTATGTGCTCAGCCTTTAGGGGTTCTCTCAACAGCGGATTGGAACGCAGGTAAATCATGCCTGCGGCCAGATAGCAACAGGCTCGCCAGTAGGCGTGAGTTTTCTTAAGCTCTTCTTGCGTCAAAGGGCTATCTTTTATGGTTGAACGGGCAATGCCATAAGCGCTGATTGCTCCAATGTCACTAATAGGTTTTTCAGAAGCTACGGCCATATCTAAACTCCTTTTAGGTTCATATAAAGGACTATTCCACCAAAGCTGGTGAACGGCCGGTTTTTCGCTTTCCCGTCAGCAAAGTAACTTCACACACTCTCGAGCGATCTCCAGATCCTCCCGGGTGTGAACAACCAGCGTACTAACTGAGGCGTCGGCTTGCGAGACATCACAATCACTGTTGCACGCGGAATTCTTAGACTCGTCAATTTGCACGCCAAGAAATCCCAATTGCTTGCTGGTGTAAGACCTGACCTGTGCTGAATTTTCTCCAATGCCGCCGGCAAAAACGAGAATGTCCAGTCCTCCCAGATAAGGAACAAGAGACGATATGCCGGCCGCCAATTTGTCGACATAAATTTGGAAAGCCAGCTTTGCTCTTTCATTTCCGTTTTTCATGTGGCGTTCAATAT
>SBAT01000251.1 GCA_005240105.1 Chloroflexota bacterium | reverse complement strand
GCGGATGATTTTCTTGTTGCCTTCCCATTGTTCGACGGTCTTCATTTTTGGCGGTTCGGGGATCATGTCGATTTCGTCTTCAATCATCGTGTCATGAATGTCATATCTCTCAGATCCAAAATCACGACGATGTCCGTATTCCCACTCTCGCCGGTCCAGGTACCATTTGGCCCATGTACAAGCAGTTAGAGTCTTGCCGTTGTTATCGACAGACGGCTTTGCATTTGCTGCGTAAGGAGTTGATACAACTCCCAGGATTGCTAGCGCCAGTGTGGTAAGCGCGATTTTCACTTTCATATTTTGTCTCCAAGTTTTAACGGATGAATTGGATAGCGGCAGCTAGCCGGTATCAAGCCAGCGGGCCAGCAGAAACATTTTTGTTTCGTAAGGCAGATCATGTATTTGTAGGGGGCTAAGATTCCCTTCTTCATCTGCTGCATCGTCCGCTTTGTCCATAATGTTCTCCTTTCGTGTTGCTAGAAAAAACAGGGCTTCCGTTACCGAAAGCCCTGCCAATTTCCGTGCTAATGCACTAAGGGGAACTTAGCTTGTGTGCTGGCAGTCGCTTTCGCAATTGGCTGAGCGATAGACCTTAGACCATACGTGAGCATTGGTCACAAGAGCTACCACGGCAGCAAGAGCAACCAGGATAGGAGCAGCGCTACTAGCAGCAGCGGCGGCACTGCCTATGCCGAACGTCGCAACAAGTGCAGCCAGGGTGTTCAGTGGCTTGGCAAAAACGGTACCAACAATCGTTCGCACATCTGCGACAGACGAAAGTGCCTTAATGCCTCTGCTCAAGCGGCCGCTTTGATCCTCTGCCTTGGGCAAAGTTTCTTCGGAAGCCGCGTAGTGAACGAGCGCCAATTGGCTGTAGATAAAGCCAATCAAAGCGCCTGGTATTCCGCCAAGCATGCCACCAGCAACCGCCAAACCAAGGGTCATTGTGGCTTTCAAGCCAAGAGCAATGGTGCCATCAGTTAAGAATGCCAGCAAGTTCTTGAGATTGAACTGCGGCAAACTGGCGCGATCGCCGGTTGACTGCAGCCGCATGATGCCAAGGCTAAAGCCGGCAAGCACAGCAGCAACAACAGCGTTCATAATGTCGCCAGCTACTCCACTTAATTGCGAAGCTGCGGCAACGAGCAAAGTGACCATAGCAATGCTAAATAGTCCCTTCACATTGAACATCGACCGCATAAAAAGGCCGATGAAGTTTTGGACCGCTCGAAAAGCGTTCGTGATTCCGTTCATTGTTTTCTCCATTTAGAAAAACAATTGGGTTAATTAACGCGCGTTACAACGCGTGCTAAACCTGTCCAACAACAACACAGCAATACAACCCACACGCACAACTCACAAACAGCACATGTTCATCAAGCATGGAACATGCTCGCTTCAATTAGGTTCTAATTAGTGTTTGTGCTTAGTGCTGTGGGGTTTTCTGGGTGTTTGGTTGATATTTAGACAAGTAACTCAGCTTATGAAATTTCAGCAGTGAAAGACAAGTTCTATTTAGCAGTTGGCTCTAAACACGGGACTCTTCTTGAAGCCTCTCCAGCAGATGCGGAAACTGGGTTTCCATGGGGGTTTCACAATCCTTTAACCGACCCTAGCGCAGGTTGGCCCGGCTGCGCGCGAAGTAAACCTGGTCTTTTCGCTGTTAAACTAGGCAGATGCCAAAAGAATCCGTTCTTGTCTATTCACCTAGATACAACACTGATTTGTCCCTCTTTGGAGTAAACAAACCATTTGCCCTTGACAGGGGTCAAATGGTTCTTGATCGGCTCCTGGAAGGGCGGGGGCAACCAGTGCCTTATGTAGAGCCTGATTTGATTAGCCTGGACGATCTCAGACTTGTCCATACCGACAAATATCTGGAGTCCTTGAAAGACTCGTCTGTCTGGCAAAAAATCTTCGAACTGCGGCACAAGGAATTCTTTGCCGGCGAGAAGAACATTCCCTTGAGCGAACTTATGGATGACATACGCCTTAAGTGCGGCGGCACATTGAAAGCAGCTGAACTGGCTTTAAAACACGGGTTGGCGTCCAATCTAGGTGGAGGCTATCATCACGCCTTCCCGGATCGCGGACGCGGCTTTTGTGTTTTAAATGATATTGCTGTTGCCATTCGCTCTTTGCAAAAACGTGGTCTCGCCAAAAATATCCTCATCGTCGATCTTGATTTCCATCAAGGTGACGGCAATGCCCTGATTTTTAAAAATGATCCAACAGTGTTTACTCTATCCGTCCACTCGGAAGAAGGTTGGCCGGAAGAAAAGCAACAAAGCAGCTTAGATGTTGGTCTGTATTCACATCAAGTGAAAGACTATCAGCAACACGTCGAAGAAGCCGTAAGCAAAGCGCTTGATTCCTTTAAGCCGGACCTCGTGATTTATGTAGGCGGCAGCGATCCTTATGAGTTAGATGTCTTGGAAGGTACTAAATTCATCCAGCTCTCGCTTGCCGAAATGAACAAACGCGACAAGTTTGTCATCGACACATTTGCTGATAAACAAATTCCGCTGGCGATGGTTTTTGCCGGTGGTTACGGACCACATGTCTGGGAAGTGCATCACTTCGCGGTCAAACACATGCTTAATCGAGCGGGCTGCTGATATTCTTAACCGTTTCTCATTTTCTGTTTATAATGAGTCTAGACCTTTGTTAGACCAAAAACTAGAAAGCCAAAAACGTGAACTCGGCAGCCAGAGCTTACAAGCCTGCCTTGGGAGTAACATCTCTTCCGGTAGGCAAAACAATTGCCCGTCCCTTCTTAAAATGGGCCGGCGGCAAGTCCCAATTGCTCGCGTCTTACGAGCAATTCTTTCCCAAGACGTTTAATTCTTATTTTGAACCGTTTATTGGTGGGGGCGCTGTCTTTTTTCACTTGCAGCCTAACAAGGCCACAATTTCGGATTTGAATCCTGAACTTACGAATTGCTATGAAGTAATTCGTGACGACGTAGAGTCGGTGATCAGAGCCCTCCACAAACACACTAATAATCATGATCACTACTATAAGGTTCGGGATTTAAATCCGGACAAATTAACCGCTGCGCAACGAGCCGCACGGATGATTTTCCTCAACAGGACTTGCTTCAATGGGCTTTATCGTGTCAACAGCAGCGGTAAGTTCAATGTGCCTTTCGGCAAATATAAAAACCCGCGCATTTGTGATACGGACAACTTGCGCTCAACAAGCAAGTTGCTAAAACAAGTCAATGTAATTTGCGCGCCGTTTGAAGCTGCTCTCAAAAATGCCAAAAAGGGCGATTTCATTTATTTAGATCCTCCCTACCAACCGGTCAGCACAACAGCCTATTTCACAAGCTATACCAAGGGATCGTTTAGAGAAGAAGATCAAGAACGGCTGGCTGAAGTCGTCACCAAATTGTCCAAACGCGGCTGCCTGCTTATGTTGAGCAATTCCGATAACGACTTCATCCGTGAGCTTTATCGCGACTTCCGCCAAGAAACTGTGCTGGCAAACAGGGCAATTAACTGCAAAGGAAACCGCCGCGGACCGGTGAAGGAACTGCTCGTACTCAACTACTAGACTCCAGAATTCGCATCCGGTGCTATGATGGAATTGTAAAAGGAGTGCGAGTTCGAATTTAGTTTTTAGCGCGTTCCCTTCTTGTCCTGAAAGACACCGCCCTAATTTGTGTTTGCCACAAATAGGCATCTACAGATACCTGTTGACTCTGGTGGCTTTGGTGGGGCAACCGGTATGTCTACACGACCAAGATCGGGGCGCGCTTGATTTTTGTCGCTGTTTACTATTGCCATTAGTAGGTGTGGTCAAAAAGGGGGCGACAGAAAATCTATTGCCCCCTTGATCGTCAACAATTAGCCGGTCTTTTTTCCTTGGCAGCAGAAAGCTTCGATTTCTGCACGCTGTCCTTTGACGGCAATAGCGCGAAGCTTCGGCACTTCATTCCGGATATGCTCAAGAGCCATCGGTCCGGTCATGTTGTGCTTCTGCATCAGACGCCTGTAGGCAAAAACAGTTGCTGCAGCAACATAAGTCTCATAGATGCTACCTTCCGGCAGATCGTCCATAGTCAATTCTCCACAAAGGATCTTGACTAGAACATCCACCTTCTTCTGGCGTCCACGAGTCCAGTTAATCAACTGCTTCATTGAGCGTCCGTTAAGCGACTTGAGCTTGGTCTCCATTATCGCTTTCACGTAAATCTCGCTTGCTGCCTCCAGGTCAACACAAGGGACTTCAAAGGTCGGATAAAGTCCTTCATTGTGCCGCCAGACTGCTACCTGCGGCATAACCTTCAACTCGGTTGCCTGATCGGTTAGCTTGCTGTAATAGCGCGCCTCTTTCTTGAAGCCTTGATAGACCAAGCCATAACGCACCATCTTGCTGCGAATGTACGGCTGGAAGTGTGCTTCCACTTCGATATTGCCTTCTTCGTCTGTTGCGTAAATGGTGTCATTGGGGAACTTATTCTCGATGCCGTAACGATCCAAGATTGGTCCGTAGAGGGCTTTGAAGGTAACAATCATGCACTCAAGGAATGCCGGACCAGTAAGCAAAATGCCTCCGGACACATCCGCATTCATTTCGTTTAGCGTGTCAGAAAATATACCGCGCAATAGTTTTATTGTCGGCACTTTCTGATCGCCTATCATAATTGACTTGGTAGAAAGTACGAGTTTTCCCTTTTCGCCGTCTTTCTTCTTGAAAGCAGCAAGCAAGGCTTTGTCACCTACTTTCTCAAGTTCCTTTTCCAGTCCTTTGATGTCAGAGAACATGTCGTGCATGAACTCGTGCGCAAAGATTACCTTCACGTACTCGATCATTTTTTCCATGTCAAACGGGATGTTGATAGCGTGGGCTGCCGCGTCGCCGCTTGGACCCTTTGCTTGCAAAAACTGGGCAGGCAATGTGGATGGACCATCCGCCTCAAAGTGGCACTTGAACAGTCCGCCGGCGTTCATTGTCGCCAAAAGCTTTCTGCAGGTATCCCCATCCTCGCCGCACTCTGTACGAACCAAGAGTTCAAAGCAAGCATTGATGAATTCATCAATAGAGGCTCTTTCCTTCACGAAGCAACGATCACGGTCTATTTCGGCGAGAGCGAGCCGTGCACCATCCGCTACGACGACAGCAAGAACATCGACAGCTGGCGCAGCGACCGGATCGAGCCTGAGGGAAGCGGCCTCGAGAACTGCTTCCCGTAACGGTCGGGGCCGGCCCGCGGGCTCCCTTGCAGGGCATCGATGCTGGATGGCGGTCAGCGCCG
>SBAT01000132.1 GCA_005240105.1 Chloroflexota bacterium | reverse complement strand
TCCTGCTCCCCTCTTTCGCGTTCCTGGATATAACGCAAATGTTCTCTGATCGCAGGCCGCGATCCTTTCCCAGCTTTGATAAATTTCGACTTCGCTATAGCTGGGGTGCCCTTTGGCGCCGTTGCTGCTTTGCCGTACATGCGGCCCCTGGGGCCTGTTTTTCCTAGCCTGATCTGCGGTCTGCCCCCTCCACCCCCGGAGCGGTTTTCTTTCTCAATCTCGTGTGTCAGCCAACCAAGCACGTTTTAGTCTTCTTCCGATGTTTTGCTTTCTTCTGCTTTTGCTTTGCTCTCCACGGCCTTGCCTGCAAACTCCCGGCTTTCCTTCCAGTGTTTGTTCAGATAGTCCTTGCTCTGCGGCTTGCCGGAGAATTCCAGATTCCTCATGCTCAGGTAAGTGGCTTGGGCTGAGAACTTGATGCCTTTTACTATCAAGGCTCCAAAGCGATTCTCAATCCCTCTCAGCCTTTTCTCCAGCCGATCAAAGGCGTCGTCTTGTCTTTCATTCGCCCGATTGGTCAAACTCTCCTCCAGTAGCTGCCTCACCATCGTCGATCGGGTCACTTTGTTAGCGCTGGCCAGGCGGTCTAATTCCTCCACTATGGCGGGAGACACCACTGCACTGACGCTTATGAACGGCTTAGTCCTCGGCATTTCTCAAATCCTACATGTAGATGCAGACAGCGTATACAATACCAGTATAGGGTCTTTCTCTGCCCTGACGACAGAGATATATCATGCTGTAAGTAGCATATTGCCGTCGACAGGCAATTTGCTTATAAAAGCGACGAAGATATATCTTTTTTATCCTGCCTTCAGCTCCTTCGTCGCTTCCGGCTCCGCTATCGCTGCGAAATTAACGATTTCGCTTCGGTGCCTCCTCAGCGCGCGAAAATGGTACGGGCGGGCAGATCACCCGCCGGATTCCTCTTGACTGACCTTCTAGGGGCTATTAACGGGCTCCCAAAATCTCCCGCCATATCTTCAGGACTTCTCCAAGATTTCCAAACTAGACTCCCAATATGACGGGCGAATTTTTCGAGCATCAAGAGCAACTGCTATCACCAGGCAAAAAAGCCGTGCAATTGAGCCAGGAGATTAAAACACTCTTTCAAAAACCACAATTCAGTGTCACGCCAGAACTACCGCGGGCACTCGATTTCGGCTCAGTTGCTGACCTCTATGGGGTGTCCGCCTATACTAGTGAGAGACCTGCGAGTAACAAGCTATGACCGAAGATGCAGAACAAAAACTAGACGCACCAAAGATCCTGCCGCCATCAGACGCGTTGACTCGTCCAAGCGTGATCCGAACGAAAGAAGACGAAGCCATTTGGGATAAGATGCAGAAGCCTCATAAGCTGGGCGAGCACGAGTCAGCAACACACATTGGACTCACCCCTGAAGTTATCGCGGAGATGCAGAAGAAAGGGCAGGCGAGTAAGCTAGAGTTTTTCGACAGCGCCGCCGAAGATGCACTAGCAGCCCTTCAGAAGCCGCCTACAGAACAAGTCTTGATAGCGTCGAACATAACCCCGAACGTTCCCAATCTTGAGCAGATGCAGCAATACTCGGATGTTCAGAGCGATTCCGGCAATCCCAAAACGGCTCAGAATTTTGACTACCATGGCGGTCTTCCTACTCTCGTGCCCTCGCCGGAGCAGTTAGGGCTAGATCAACTTTGGCATGGATTGGATAGACTCCAACACCATGTGAAACACAGATTTCGAGGACACATTGGCGACACGATGCAGGAAATACCTGATCAAGCCTGGAGTGACGCTTACAAGAGCTTTCCTCAATTCAAAGAGGCGGGACTAACTGAAAAACAAACCACTGAGCTTATGCAGGCAATCGCCCGTAATGAGCTGTTTTTCTATGATTTAGCCGATGCCCTGGACGACAAATCAGTGAGGGAAACAGGCAAGCCTGTCCAATATCCATTCAAAGATCGCAAGCCGGGAGAGGCTACATTGGGTGTCAGTCAGGTCTCCATTGATGGTGTGAAAAAATTCGAGGGCGAATTTCCATCCCAAATGAGTCGATATCACGGGCGAGAGGCAGAAGCATTACTAGATTCGAATCAAGCACCAATGATGATCGCAGCTGTTTTAGCCCATAACATCAAAGACTACAAAGGGCATTACCCAATCAACGAGGGGACTTTAGCTTATAGCTTCAATCCTGACGTACCGGGTGAGAAAGGCAAGAAACCGCCTACTGACGCAACTTTGATGGAATCAGAACACTACGCGAATGTGATGAGGCAGCTCGCAATTATTCGCGGTCAGGTTCAACCGAAGCCTGATGAATACTAGCTTTTCTTTGCTTTCTTTGATGAAAAGCCCATGACAAAAACATTAGAACCAGCCAGACAATAAGTGTGGCAATCAAGCTGTACTGAGCGCCCCAGCCTACATACGCTGTTACAAAATCAGAGTAATTGTCAAATGTCTTACCCCAGTCGCGGCGCTCACTCAAAAAGTACATTAACGGCAACGGGACGCCAAATAGGATGCCCACGGGTAGGGCGATTAAGAGATATCGAAGCCACTTAGGCAATCTTGCTTTGACCATGTGTTTAGCCTAGCCGGTCAGGCCAGTTTGGCATCTTCCATTTGCGGCAGCCGTTTTACTTTGCGATGAGATTTCTTTGCATTCCACAGATCGACTGCCAGTTGTGCATTCAGCCAAAACTGTGCCGTAGTGCCGAAAGCGTCAGCAAACACCATTGCAGTTTCAGGTGTGATGCCGCGCTTACCCGTAATGATTTCATTGACTTTTGGCTGTGTCCAGCCAAGATGCCGGGCGAAAGCACTTTGGCTTAAGCCCAATGGCTTGAGAAATTCCTCAAGCAAGATTTCGCCTGGTGGTGTCGGTGCTCGTTTGGTGTATTTCTCCATACCTCGTTCTCCTAGTGATAGTCCATTATCCGCACATCGTAGGCACCGTCGTTTTGCCAATCGAAAACGATGCGCCATTGGTCATTGATTCGGATGCTGTAGCAGCCCTCCAGATCGCCTTTTAGTTTCTCCAGTCTATTCCCTGGTGGAACCAGCAAATCTTGCAAGACGGTTGCGTACTCGATCATGTCTAGCTTCCGTTTAGCGGTATTCAAAACGTCTTGCGGGAATTTGGCCACTTCCTTGTCCCTGACACCATTGAATATTTTGTCTGTCAATTGGTCGCCAAAGGATTGAATCAACTTCTATACTCCTATATCGCATACCAGTATAGCGAGGGTGGAGAAAATCTGCAAGCCCCCTCGCCCCCTGGTTTGATTCGCTTGCCGTAAGATTGGGAGCCAGAGCCCCTATAAAAAAATTGCCGAGGAATAAATGGAGGGGACCCGCGCGAAGCGTGGGGAGGAAGCCGTTTATGCCGCAGGCTACCTTAACGGGTTTGGCCTGCACGCGTTAGCGTGCGCCAGTGATTGACCCCGTAGCTAGACTTCGAAGGGAGTGACGGCGGCAACCTGTCTCAGCTGTTGCTTGCCGTTGAGTTGTTCGCCGTCGCCCCGCAGATGTCGTAGCGGAGGGAGTCAATCACCATAGGTGAAATCGCGCCTTTGGCGCCTACCTCTTTGCAGCTTCGCTGCTACTTGTTTGTTCTAATAGCACTTGTTAGAACACTTGAGGCCCTCCCGAAACCCTTGGGGAAGAAGGGTTTCGGGGTTGAAAAGCTCAGTCCAAACACCCCCCTACATCAGTCCAAACACCGGCTTGACAACAAAAATCATCAGTCCAAACACCGGCTTGACAAGCAAATCATCAGTCCAAACACCGTCCCCAAAAATAGTTAGCGGTTGGTCTCTAGGTTGCTCATGGTTCTGCGTGACAGCTCCTGTTTAAGCTGCTCTTCGGTTATGCCATGGCGTTGAGCAACGGAAGACACCATTGTCCAGCCGTTCTTGGCATAAACTTCGCAGAGTGGAATCATGAAGTCAATTGGCTCAATCTGTTTTGGAATCGGCGCGGGTATCGTTCTAGTATGGCTCACTGTGCGCTTCTTGGCTGCTCGTTTGCGCTCTATCCTTGGTTGTTCCTCACCCAGTGTATAGCGAACTTCAGGCACCAAGCGGATTTTCCAATCCAACCAAATTGCCTCTCTAACATAACTGGCCGCGATCAGCTCGTCAATGGCTTGCTTGAGCTGCGCTTTGGCTCGGAAAGGTTGCTGGTAAATCGTGATACCCATGCGTTCAGCAAGCCATTGATACTCGATTTCGACGTAGTCCCAACCCTTTTCGCGAGCTTCGTTGAACAGATGTGATAGCTTCGTGTAGAGCAGTTGCCCAATTGGACTGCGGATTTCGCGCATGAGCGCCAGATCGATCTGCTTCACGTAGTGCGCGTTCAAGTTTGCGCGCACGTTCTCATCAAAGACTACATAGTTTCTGTCGGATGGCTCACCATGCGGATCTTTTTCACCGATGAAGACGACGGAACGCAAGTAGCTAAATGAATCGATGAATAGTCCTTCGCCACGTTTGTTTTTGAAAGTGCCTTGGCTCATACACTGTGTTGCAGCAAGGATCTTGATGTGGCGCTTGAGGAGATTTCGTGAGTAACCATCAGCCGGGAGTCCGACAGCGCGACACAACGAGCTTAGACTGCCAATTTCCAGCACTTCAGGGACATAGCCAAGTTCAGACTTTTTGTCAGCAGCTTTCTGCATGAGAACAAACAAGATTCTGAGACTTAGCACTGTTGGCATACCAAGCTTTGGATTTGGCCATACTTCCCAACGAAAGGCTATTTGCTTGTCACCCATCTTTTCGAGCTTTAGAATCTCGTGTCCGGTCGATTTGCGCGCCTCTCGCTCGTTGAGGACGGCGTATGGCAATGCCAAGGCGTTGACCTCGGCCCATGCTAATTGCGGGATTCGCAGTTCATCAGTTGGTTTATTCGGTTGTCTTCGCTCAAATATTTCAATATCATCGGTCGAAACACCGGGGTGTGATTCATGTTGCTGGGTCAGTTTCAATGGCATTCTGAGGTTCTTTCTACTTTGGCGTTTTGTCCTCTTGCGCCCTCACCAGAATCCCGTTAAACTTCTCGCTATCGACTTCGAATCGCCCATCGGGTTTGCGCCTGGTGGGCGCTTTGTTATGCGCCAGTCTAGCTGTATGTACTATCACGATCAATTGATCTGACTCCATATCTGGTGCATATACCCACCCTGGACATTTGCTGGAATCGCCCACATAATGGGCGTTGCACACACTAGAAAGGGGTTCTCATGGGAGAACCAGCAGAATCTGTAAAGCTCGATAGCACCAGCATTGAGGGACTCGAAGAACTGTTAGTGTCCGCCGTTGATCTGCCCGGCGTTGACACCGGATCATTAGCCGGTCCAGGGTGGTCCTTGAGCGAAGCCGCTGAAGCATTGGAAGTGAACGAACGGACTGTCCGAAGATGGATCAAACAACGCCGCATTTCCGCATGGAAAGTGGATGGACCACGAGGCCCGGAATGGAGAGTCCAGCCCGGATCGACACCGGACATCCAGCCTGTACAATCACCGCCCACGGTGGGCAACCAGGGCGGCAACGCTGCTGATAATTTAGCTGAGGTCATCCTTGACCTCAGCGCTAAGCTCACTACAGCCAATGAGCAGCTAACTGCAGCCAGCTTTCGCATTGGTTACCTTGAGGCACAAGCCGAGGCTCATAAGGAGCAAGTCAAATTACTGACCGACAGCCAACACAAGCACGGCCGATGGTCACGATTTTGGTCCTGGTTCACGGGTCGCTAGCTATTTGTGACCGAGTTCAGGAGCCATTTTTCCAGTATTCGCTGTAGTTCTCTATTGCTGCAATCTTTGCTGATGTAATCGTCCATGCCAGCATCCATGCACTTCTGGCGGATATCTTCTTCCGTGCTGGCGGTCATGCCAATGATTGGGATTCTTCGACCGGTGCCATTCTCCATTTCTCGTATCTTTGCGGTGCACTCAAAACCATTCATGCGCGGCATCTGGCAATCCATGAGGATTGCCGCGTACTCAGTGGTTTTCAGCTTCTCCGACGCGGACAGGCCATCTTCAGCTTCAGCGGTTTCAAATCCAAAGCCCTGGACGGCCATTGTGCATTGTGGTGCCTTGTCGAACGATAGCCATGTCATCGACAATCAGAACTACTCTGCTTTTCACGATTCAAAACCTCATTTAGAGTGCCAACATTGTAATCGATCATGTACTGGCAAGGCTTTCCAGCCACAAGCACACGATTGGTGGGTCGACTGACGCACAAGCAACGTAAATGCTTGTTGGGTGAAACAAGAAAGAATTGCCCGTGGGCGCCTAGCTGTAGCGACCTGCAATCCTACGGTTAAGGGATCGCAATCAGAAAATCGGGATCGATTTCATCCGCCAGCTTCGCCTTGAGCGCGGTTGGTCGCAAGAGCAACTGGCAGCAGAAGCCAATATGCTTAAGAACTACGTGGGTGGAATTGAGCGGGCCGAACGCAATCCATCCTTGCGTCACATCGCGAAAATTGCCGACGCGCTCGGTGTAACTATTCCCGATCTGTTTGAATTACTCAAATCCGAAACAGCTCAACTAGCTGGGCTTTCGAGGGACCAGGGGCGTTAGAATAAAAGGGCTGCCGGCGGGGAAAATTCTAGTATCATATGTGGTGTCATCGAGAAACGCCACCGTCCGATAAGCTCCATTATGTTGCATTTTCCTGAAATTCAAAACGCTATCTGAGCTTGCGTTTCCGGGTTTTCGCCTTGGTCATTCTACCCTTTTGGGGTAGTCCCTCTCCCTCGATTTCGGCATTTTCAGCCTCGTAATGTTTTGCATTGGGATCGTATACATCCGACAGATCGGGCGCTGTCTGGCTCGATCTAACCCACTGGTACGGTTCCATGGCACCCTGTTTTGTTTTGTTCAAGTTCAAGGTCCCGCTGTGTGACTTCGGCTCATCGACTTGCCAGTTTGCTCGGGCAATCTCTACAAGCTCTATGAGCAGCTTCTCTATGCGGTCCAGGCGCTCTACAATCTCTTTTTCCATGCGCTGATTATATCTCCTCAAACTTTGCCTCAAGTAGCTTCATGGCTTGCTGGCGTGATTCGTCTCTCCACTGGATTGCTCTCTGCTTCTTCGTCTCCGCTGACATTGGCTGTCCATTGTTTGTTGTGAAATGCATTGTCTCTGATGTGTAGATAGTGGACATTCGCGCATAGTAAGCTGTGATTCCGCCTATCTTCACAGATTTGGCCATCAAGTCTCCCAGCTCCATGCGCAACATTCGAAGCTCAGTCAACAGGTCGTCTTCTATCGAGGCATGTTTTCCTAAGCCTTGCTCGATAAGCTCCCTGGTCATCTCTGTCACTGTCTTGCCCTCCAGCTCCGCCAGCTTCAGAAGCGTTTTGTACGTCTCTGGCGGCAACCTGAATGAAAGTTTTGGCGACGGCATAGCTTACCTCCCTCGTCCGAAATCATCGTCTCTGCCTCGTTCTTCGCGCTCGTCATGGGAGCCTCGATCACCGCGGCTGCGCCCAAAGCTGTCATCATCATCCCCTCGTCCGCGCTCGTGCGTCTGCTCTATATCGTGCTCCATCTGCCGGTCTACCTCAAAGTCTCGTGCTATCTCGCTCCAGCCTCTGTCCTCATAGTCTCTCGTCCGCTCTCGCTCGGGCATCTCCATCTCTCGGTTAAACTCGCGCTCATATGCCCGCTCTATGCTTCTTTCTACTCCGCGCTCCCGTTGCACGTAGTCATTACCGGCATGTCTCAGCTCCCTCAGGTCGTCTCTGTCCAGGTAAACGTCACCGCGCTCCTGGGCAGACTCTTTCAGGCCCATCTGGCGCTCGTAGCGCTCTATCATGCGCTCAAATTTCAATTCCTCTGGTGAGCGCGGGTTGTCTCCAAGAAGCTCTTTCACTCGTGGGTCTGTCTCTTCACGCTCGCTGCCATGCCCAAATTCCCTCTCAGCTCTGCGATCTTCTCGCGGGTCTGTCTCTGCTCGTTCGTCATAACCTTTGCCCAGAAGCTCCCTTAGTTCTCCCTCTTGGTTCTTCCAAGACAGTTCTCGATCAACCGCCTTGTTGTATTCGCGCTCCCACTCTTTCGCGTGTTCCTTCTCTAGCTCTCGCTCTCTGCCTGGAATTTTGCCCGCTATAACTACGTGAGCATGATAGTGATCCGTGTTCTGGTGAATTGTCGCGTACCAGTCAAGTTCATGCCCCATCCGCTCCTCAAGCGCTTTCATGCTCTCTCTCGTAAACTCTTGCATGTCCACGTTGTTGTCACCTGGACTCAAGATAAGCGTGTGCATTGCCGCACGGTCACCGCGATTCTCTAGCATCGCGTCAAACACTTCTTTGCGTTCTATCCCACCGCGCTCTCTATCAAAAAACTTCCTTTCCGGCTCCTGCTCCCCTCTTTCGCGTTCCTGGATATAACGCAAATGTTCTCTGATCGCAGGCCGCGATCCTTTCCCAGCTTTGATAAATTTCGACTTCGCTATA
>SBAT01000002.1 GCA_005240105.1 Chloroflexota bacterium | reverse complement strand
AGTGCCGCCGGCATCTTTGCGCGATGAGTTAATCCGTAGATTTGCCGTATGCGAGTCGAAGGAAATCGTCTCGCTCAAGAAGAAGCACAGCGTCTATCCGGTTTAGGTATTGGAGTTTCAAGATGCTCGCCATATTGGTGTAACCGTCAGTCCACAGGGGCAGACGCTGGTTAGTCAGCGTTTTGTTGATTTCGATGGCCGGATATGACTGTCGCTTTGTATCTCATGCAGTCACCTGTATGCGCATGAGGGTCACATCGTCATTGCGCATCCAAACTCTATCTTCTTCATCTTTGTGTCTGCGTTCCGTATCAACAAGTTCTGTCACTGCTTCTATGGATTTAAGTTTAGATACTTGTTCTACTGCATCTTCCATCTCATCTTGCCTACGCAGAAACCAACAGGCTATTGCATCGCTCATTAGATAGAAGATGTCACCGGAACGCCATTCTTCTTCAAATGTTTCAGATAGTTTTGCCATTAGTTCTTCAGAGTTGTTTTGCATGTTGCTTGATAGCAAAGACGGGCTGGAATTGAATTGTTGCCATCTGTCTAGCGGATAGCTTAAGATTAACTCCTTTTTGCGCACGTGAAACAAACAGCTGTCACCAACTGCGGTTGATACCCAAGTTCCGGAGCTTTCACGTCTGTCCTTGCTCGCGCGAATTGTCAGTCCGACGAGTGCTGCAAAGGCGCCACTAGCTAGTTTTTCTTCTACGTACCAGGGTTGGTCTGTGCGTGCAGTTTGTTGTTTCCATTTGCCGGCAAGGATATCTAGATCGATGTCATTGTCTACGTATGCCTTGCTTAGCAACTGCGCCCAGATGTTGGAAAAGGATGTTTCTGTTGCCCCATCGGCTACAGCACATCGAAAGATGCGTTTTTCTAGATTGGTGACATCTTGAGGATAAAATGCGTCTTCATACTCGGCGCTTGAGGAGCCATGCTTTGGCAGCCAAAATGTTTGACAGGAAATTTGCATAAGACCGGCTATCGGAGATTGCTTGGACGAGTGCCAATGTCTAGAAATCTAACTACCGACACCATGTCGGCATTAAATACAAAACCACGTGGGTTTTCTGAGGCTATAAAGCCCTCCGCCTGCACCATAGTCCACATATTGTCCGGTAGTTTGCTGGACATGGTAAAAAGCAGTTTGGCAAAATTATCAGGCAGACCGGTTGTGTGCTCAGGAAATTCCACCGGTTCATGTTTTGACGACGAAAGATGAAGGTTGAAGAGGAGAACGTTGCCGTCTTCGCTACTCATGTTCTTCAATTCATCGGCAATTGCTAAGGCATCACCATCTGTTGCCTCTCCATCTGAGATATTAATGACGATCGGTGGATAGCAGCCGGGATGTTTGGTCAGCCAATTGTAAACGATTGCTTTGGCGTGCCTAAGTGCTGCACACATTGGTGTGCCACCTTTGGCCACTGGGTCGAACCAAATGGGGAATTTGACGATTTGCTCGAGAATTCCCCCTGCTCCATCGTCCATCCTTTTTATTCGATTATCAACTCGCGCTGGATTATTGCCGATTTCGCTGATGGCGACTGTGTCTTTGCCCGCCAGCGAGCCGACAAAGGCAGGTCCGACTCCTCTTTCGCCGTAGCCAATCACTCCAACATGGTAATAATCACGAATACCTTCCGACTTTGTGCATTTAATCACCAGGTTTTGCAGAAGCCTATTTATCGCATCCGCCAGAGAATCAGCCTTGCTGCGTCCTGTTGGACCTTCGCCGAACGGATCTTCCATAGAACCGGACTGGTCAATGGTCAATAATATTAAGGACGGATTGGTGCGGCTGATTTCAGCCCGGTACGGCATTTGGCAGCTCTCCCTTTGGGTATAAAGCAGATAACTAGTAATTAGGTGCTAAGAACTTGTACCCAGGGAGCTTTGGTTAATCTCGCTGTGAATAAAGCTAAGTTTGCAGAAGTTCAAATCAACAAGAGGTCCTGGCCCAGTCCGCAGGACTATAATGAGGCGCTGCAAAATCCGGCTATCAATCTTGCTGATCCATTGCTGAAAGTGGGCAAGGCTGGGCTCAATAAATTAGGGCTGCCCAAGGCAATTACTGGATCTTTTGCGAGTGTTTATTATCTCGACTGCCCGCAACAGGACTTTGCTGTACGATGCTTTTTGCATAACATTGCGGATCAAAAAGATCGTTATGCAAAAATCAGTGAGTATCTCAATCAAATTGATTTGCCGATAATGGCGGATTTTGATTATCTAGATAAGGGAGTACTTGCGCAGGGGCAGTGGTATCCGATACTGAAAATGGATTGGGTTGATGGACAAAATCTCATTGAGTACATCGGTCGTAATTTGGATAACGCAAAGGTATTAGAGAAGCTTCGTCTTTGGCTAAGGCAGGCACGGAAGACTTTGAAAGAGCATGGTATTGCTCATGGCGATCTTCAGCATGGCAATGTGCTTGTGACTAATGATTCGATAAAGCTGGTTGACTACGATGGCATGTTTGTTCCGGCACTTGCAGGACTGCCAAGTAATGAGCTTGGACATCGAAATTATCAACATCCGGGACGCACCAAGACTGACTTTGGACCACACCTCGATAATTTCTCCGCTTGGCTGATTGACACATCTCTCTACTGTCTGGAAAGAGACCCGCGTCTATGGTTTACATTGCATGCCGGTGAGGATTGTTTGCTGTTTCGGGAAAAGGACTTGCAAGATCCGTATTCGTCATTTGCGTTTCATGAGCTTGAAAGTCATCCGAATAAGGAAATACAAGAACGAGTTAGATTTCTCAGGAGTCTCTTGGCTTTACCGGTAGAGCAAATACCGGATATCAACTCTGAAGTGCAGACGCCGACTGATTTACCCTTACTAGATGCCAGTAAAAAGAAGCCGGATTGGTTGTCTTCGGCGCAGCACCTAGTCGCTGAGGAAGTGGAGCCGAGTCAACCGGTCTACAGAACACCTGTTGAACCAAAACCTGCCCATACACACACGCATATATCCAATCGATGGCTGAATCAGCAGGCGAATCTAGTAAATAAGCCTCCATCTACAGACACTTTCGGGAGTTATATTGCAATTGTGTTGGCAGTTTTATTCTTTACAGGGATTGGCTTGAGCATTAAGTCGGTCAATGAATCACATTCTACGCCTGCCCCTGCCCAAGTCGAGCAATCGGTTCAGAACGAACAGCTGCTATTTGATAAAGGGACGGAATTTTATGAGAAAGGGGATTACAAGTCGGCCTTGAATTACTATCAGCAGGCGTTGACTCACCTTGAAGGTGCAGGAAAGGGAAAGACAGTTGAAGCTGGAAACTGTAATTATTGGATTGGGCGCATGCAAATGCAAGTTAAGCAATTCAATGCGGCATTTAGAAGTCTAAGCCAAGCGGAGGCTATTTATAACGAGGTTGGTTTGACGTCAGACGTGGCAAAGGTTCAACATGCTTACGGACTAATATACTTGCAAGAAAAGAAATTTCCAGATGCAATTGAGATGTTTAAGTCAGCGCTGGATGGTTTTACGCACGAGCAATCAAGTCAATATAACGAAGACTGCAAAGCGGATGTTAGCTATTATCTTGGTTGGGCTTACGTAGGTAATCATCAGGACAAGGAAGCGACACAGTTGTTTTTGCGTGTCATTGATTACTTTGATGGTGTCACGGATAAGCAACCAGATTATGTTGTGTCTAGACTGCAAGATATTGCTCGCTACTTCAAGAAACATCATCAAGCGTCGTATGCTAAGAAGGCAACACAAGCGGCTAAGCATATTTCGGCTTTTAATAGTGCCAAGCCATAGTGTGAGGTCTATTCATGTTATGTTGTAGGTTTGTGAAATTAAGCGTATTGACCGTTGTGATTATGGCGGCGATGGCTTACTCTGGGCAGGCAAATGATGACCTGCAGAGTGGCATGCAAGCTTATAACCAGGGACGTTATAAGGATGCGCTTCAGTTATTAGAGCAATCATTGCGCTTAGGCAAGACGGCGGAGAGTCGTGCGACTGCTTTGTATTACATGGGGCTGTGCCAGCAACGCCTCAATGATTTGAAAGGGGCGGAGTCTTCATATCGATCTTCGTATCAACTACAGCCGGCTGGTGAGCTGGGACAGTATTCACTTCAGGCATTGCAGAACGTCACTGGTCATGGTTCAAGCCGGCATTCGTCATCATCGAACGTTGCTGTTACTCGTGGGGCTGTTGCGCCAACTGTTTCTAGTGGTGACGATCTCAAGAATGTGCCTAACCAAATCAAAATTCCATTTATTAGAGGTAGTTCGCGTCACATCTTTGTTGATGGCTATATAAATGGTAAGGCGGCGCGGATAATGTTTGATACTGGGGCGGAGCAGTGTTTTGCTAGTGCAGAGCTTTTGCGGGAGCTCAATATTGCCATACCAGCTAATGCGCAGAAAATTAGAATCAGTGGATCTGTTGGGGATGTTGGAGGACTGGTCGCGCCGATGACCGTGAGCGTTGGGCCGATTAGCAGAGTGGTGCCGGTGTTGATTGCTCCGGGTGGCGTCGAGCCGCTATTGGGTCAGAGTTGGTTTCGTGGATTTGATTATCAGATAGATAACCCTGGTGGGTTTATTCGATTTACCAAGAAGGGCACGTCGCAATCGTTGCCGTCTGATGTGCTCAAGGTGCCTTTCAGGAAAATGGGTAACAACTTGCTTGTGAATATAACGGTCAATGGCAAGCAGTTGCCGATGATCTTTGATACTGGTGCTAATACGATATCGATGGGAGAGTTGCAGGCGGCCTATTTGGGGATTTCCATTCCTGCTGATGCACCGCGGGGTATGAGTAGTGGGATTGGTGGGACCAGGGAGTCGGCGATGGTTTATGTGGACAGGATGCAGTTGGGACCGATTACGAAAGCACATGTCCCCGTGTGGGTGAGTGCGGGGGATCGGATGCCGCTACTTGGGCAGGAGTTCTTTCGGGATAGGCCGTTTACGATTGACTATGACGAGAATGTGATTAAGTTTTTGCCGTGATACCACATTGTGTCATTCCGATCAGTAGGGATTCTCATTTGTCATTTCGACCGAAGGCGCCATAGGCGCCGAAGTGGAGAGGAGACGGCACTAAATGTGCCGTCGGATTCTCTTCCGTGGCGAAATGCCGTTCGTGTTATTAACCTTGAACGTGGGATCTGTTCTTAAGACGCGGATACGGCGGGGATTTGGGAAGCGTTGATTGTGATTACTACTAGCTTTGGTCAGTTGCGGAAGATTTCTCGCTGTCGCTCGAAATGACAAAGCTACCGGGAGTTGTTGGTCTTTGGAATTGCGCTTGTAGTAGACGAGTGTACATGTGGTTGGCGGATTCCAGGGTGTCGTGGGTGCCGGATTCGACGATGGCGCCGTTGTCCATGACGATTATCTGGTCGGCGTGGCGGACTGTGGATAGGCGGTGGGCGATGACTACTACGGTGCGGTTTTGCATCAACTTGTTTAAGGCGGCTTGGACCATGGCTTCGGATTCGTTATCGAGGGCGCTTGTAGCTTCGTCTAGGATGAGAATTGGGGCGTCTTTTAGGAAGGCGCGGGCGATGGCTAGACGTTGTTGCTGTCCGCCGGAAAGGCGGGCGCCTCGTTCACCGATATTGGAGTTGTATCCTTCGGGGAATTCCATGATGAAGTCGTGGCAGAAGGCAGCTTTGGCGGCTACTTCGATTTCTTCACGAGTGGCATCCAGTTTGCCTAAGCGAATGTTTTCTTCAACTGTCATGTTGAAGAGGAAATTGTCCTGGGAAACAATTGCTATTTGCTTGCGCAACGATTCCAGCGTGTAATCTTGCAATGGTTTGCCGTCAATAAGGATACTGCCTGAAGTGACATCAAAGAATCTTGGCACTAGATTGGCCATTGTTGATTTGCCGGAGCCGGACAGTCCTACAAGAGCAACCATACGTCCGGCTGGAATTGAGAGATTGATATCGCGTAAAACCATATCGGCCATAGTTGGATAACGGAAGTAGACTTGGCGGAATTCAATATTGTGGTTGCCGCTAGGTAGTTCTACGGCGCTAGGTGAGTTTGTCAGATCTGGCTGGTTGTCCAGCACTTCAAAAATACGCGCACCGGCAGCTAAAGCCGGCTGGATAATTCCTTGAATGCGACCGAGATTCTTAATTGGTGTGTAAAGCAGGAGCATGGCAATCAGGAATGATGTTAATGATGCCAGGGTCATTGTGTGGTGGATAACTTGATAGCCGGCGACCCACATTACGGTGGAGACACCGACGGCGCCAATCAAACCTAGAATTGGTGATAGCAATGCTTCAGAACGAACTGCTTTTGTGACGTTGCGGAAAACGTCCTGATTGGTGGTAATAAATCTGGAGGTCTGGAAACTTTCTAGATTGAATGACTGCACAACCTTTGCGCCTTGAATGGACTCGGAAAGCACAGCTGTTAGATCGCCAATTGCTTCTTGTCCGCTTCTTGCCGATTTGCGAATTTTCTTGGAAAGAATGCTAACTGGGAAAACAATTAGGGACAGGATGGACAAAGCAATAATGCTCAATTGCCAGCTCTGCCAGAGTACGACACAGGTGAGTGAGATAAGAGTGACAATGCGGGAAAGCATTGTTTGGAAAGTTTGTGAAATTGCATTTTCAATTACTGCAACGTCATTTATCATGCGCCCTATTAAAATGCCCGATGACTGACCTTGGAAGTATAGTAGCGGTTGCTTTTGCAGATGCGCGAACATCTCATTGCGCAAGTCGCGAATGGCTGCAGCTCCGACAGTTCGTACGCAATACGCTTCCACGAATCGTGCAGTCCCCTGGACAACCATAAGGATGAGGACACCGATAGGCGCTAAGTAAATTAGATGCTGTTGTCCTTCGATGAATATTTTCTGTAGTCCTTGACCAGCAAGCCAGGCAACAGCACCTTCCAATCCACCGGCAGGAAGCGCGGCCACTAAGCCAATTAAAAATGTCGGCCAGTAGGGGCGAATATACTTGAGGATACGCAAGTATAAATGTGTTTGTTCTGACAGTCCCATTTTTGGTGCTTTCATTGTCTTGCCCCTCCAATGGCTGGTTCGCTGTTGAGCTTTAGAATCGAGAGAATTTGGTTTGTGACATTGTCAGCGAAATTGCCCCGCCCAAGTTCTGACTTCAATGTCAAAAGCTCTTTGGATACCTTTTCCCTGAAGGCAGGCACATCCAGCCAATCGAGCGTGTATCTTACTAGTCTTTCCGGGCGGCAATCCAGGTTGATCAGTTCAGGAACCAGCCCGTAGCCGGCTAGCATATTGGGCCAGCCAATGCGTTTAATGGTCTTAAACGCCAACAGGAGCAAATAGGACGGCCAGTCGCCCCGGTAATAGATGAGCATTGGTTTACCAAACATGGCTGCTTCAAGCGTTGTTGTGCCGGACTTGGCCCATAGGAGATCGGCATTAGCCATTAGATTGTAGTTGTCACCGGACTCGGCAATGAACAATTTAGACCCTAAAAGGTCTTTTAGCCCATATTTATCAATGTGCTTGTTGATGGCGTCCTTGAGCATTGGTTTTGCTTCGGCAATTACAAATTGTGTGTTTGGACGTTCTGCCAACATCCACTTGATGGCATGAGCTACAACAGGCATGTGCGCAGCAATTTCCTGTTTGCGGCTGCCTGGAAATATGCCAATTGTCTGTTCGTGTTCATTCAAGCCGTGCTTCATGCAAAAGTCTGTGTGATCAATAAGGCTCTCTCTCTTGGGCAAATCTGTTGTTAGTGGATTGCCGACAAACATTGCATCCACGCCTCGGTTTTTGTAGATCGTCTCTTCAAATGGATAGATGACCAGCATCTTCGTCACGTTTTTATCGACTGTCTTAATTCGCCATGGTCTGGAAGCCCAGACTTGTGGCGAGATGAAATAGATGATTGGCAAATCCGGATAGAGTTTGCGTAATTCTTTGCATAGACGCAAGTTGACAGCACCAAAGTCCGCAAAGAGAAGAGCATCCGGTTTGCGTTTGGCAATTTCATCAAGGACTGTTTGACGCACTTTAGCAATGTACGGCAAGTATTTTATGGTGGCAAAAATACCAATGACCGAAAATGTCTGGCAGTCATAAAGCATTTCCATGCCCTGGGCGGCAAGACTTGGACCACCGACGCCCCAGAATTTCATATCCGGCGCCGCTTTCTTCAAGTTGGCTACAACGTGAGCCGTATGTTTATCGGCTGACAAATCACCAACCATGACGAACAGCGAGGTCACTTTTCACCTACGTGCAGGGCCACACTACCCATGGCTAGTTTGCGCCATTTGATATTTGTTAGTCCGGCAGTGGCGAACATTTTGGCGATTTTGTCGGGAGTTGGATAGGTCTTTAATGACTCAGGCAAGTATGTGTATGCCTTGCGATCGGACTGCAGGAGATCTCCAATTATCGGTACAATCGAACCAAAGTAAAAGCTGAAAAGCTGGGCAAACAGCGGTGTGTCCGTGTGACCTAAGTCGAGGTTGATCACGCGTCCACCCGGCTTGGTGACACGCGCCATTTCGTTGATGCCTTGTTGCAAGTCGGTCAAATTACGCAGACCAAAACTGACAATCACTCCATCGAAGGAATTGTCGTCGAAGGGAAGTTTCTGAGCGTCCGCTTGTTTGAAGCCGATCATGGCAGGAGACTTGCCTTGTTGCTGAGCGGAATTTGCTCTTTGATTTGCGACCTTCAACATCTCCGGAGAGAAATCGGCGCCAATTACTTTGTCGCCGGTGCGAAGTCGTTTGGCGACCAAAAGTGCCAGATCGCCTGTTCCAGTACAGACATCGAGAAAGTTGCGTTGAGACCCTTGCTTTCTAGTTGGATTGACCAGTTCATCAACTGCAATTTCTTTCCAAAACCGATGCATGCCGAGACTGATAACGTCATTGGTTAAATCGTAGCGTTTGGCTATACGATCAAACTGTTGCAGAACGTAATCAGATTTTTCTTCAGTGGTAGGCAGCTGGAAAGACATTAGGGTTTGATAAATCCAAATCCAAGGACTATGCAGACGATGAGAAAGCCAAAAGCAACACCCCAGGTCAATCTATCCAGTCCGCCTTCCGCTCCGCGTTTGCCTGTAAACAATGTCGCAGTGCCGCCTATGCCGCCCATGCCTTCACCTTTGGGTGAGTGCAAAAGAATGAGAACAACTAAAAGGACTCCCATGAGACCTTCCAACACTAAAAAGGCTATATATGCCGGGTTCATCAAAATACTCCTGTCGGTTCTGGCCAGTCCAACATTTTAGCCGACAAAGCCTCAAAAACCCGTTGTATTAACGGTTTCACCAACTTCTGATTTGGATTTAATTACATGAAAAATCTTTACGCTACCTGGGTACAAAATAATTACGGCGGGAATAGTGCTAGTGACCGTAAATAGAGGCTCTTTGCAACTGCTTTGCTGGTTCTAGGGAACTGACCAATGGCCATAATGGAAGAAGTATTACGGGTAACAGATCGCTTTTACAATGCCAGCGATCCGGACACACTTGACCGCCAGAGTCAGCTACAGCAATGCATCCTGGTCGTGTTCATCGTTCAAGTGATGATGGGGATTGCTTTTTGGAAGGGCTATGGCTTCGAAAAGGCGCACCCGCGCATCATCCACGACGTTGACGTTGCTTTTGAATTTAGTCCTCCGCCGCCAGAGCCGCCGCCGATGGCTATTGAGGGTGTTAAGGGCATTGGTCTTTCTGCCGGTGAAAATCCAACTCCCGGCTCTGAGTCCGCACCTAAGCCTTCCGACAGTCCTAAGTTATCCATGCCTGCTCAGCAATTACCTACAGTTACTCCCAAACCGACACCGGCTCCTGCTAAGCCAATTCCTTCGAGGAAGGCTGTAGTTCAGGCTCCTGTAGCGGTTACGCCGACGAATGTAATTAAAACAGCTATGGCTGTGCCAAGACCGGCAGCTCTAAAACCGCCGCCGGTTCCGATAAATAAAACCGCTACGACCACATCCACGACCGCACCTTCAGGACAACCTGTTCCTGGTGGCTCTCCTACTGGTACGGATGGAGGCGCCGGCGCAGGTGGCGTCGGGCAAGGTGGCGGCGGAGTTGGACAGGGCGATCCCGGAGCCGGTGCCGGTTTTGCCGGCGGAGGTCCAGCAATCGCTACCCGCTTACCAGTGGGGGCGACAAGGGCAATGGGAAATATTGGTCCCTATCGCAAAGATTTGTTGATGAGATTGGCGCAAAACTGGAAGCCCAAGCAACCCAATCAAAACATTATTGTTCTTATCACGCTGGCACGTGACGGGAAGTTGTTATCCAGCGAAATATTTCAAACCTCCGGCAGCAAAAAAGCTGACAAGGAAGCTATTGCATCCGTTGAACAGACAGCATTTGCTCCGCTGCCTGATTGGTACAAAGGCAATCAACTAACTTTCAAAATCGAGCTCAGCAAGGTGGAGGCGGTGTCTCAGTGAGTTATCAGGCTAGTCACATAGGACCAGAGGAAAATACTTCCATTGTGCAAAAAATTGGTGGTGCCATTGGAGATTTCCTCAACTGCCTGGGTGTGCGATTAATCGTCACGTTCTTAATTGGCACTCTAATTATGGCCACGGCCGCCGACATGATCTATCCGCAAGTGCTGGCTGGCTTTGCTAATGAATTGACGATCAAACTTGGAGCGCAAGCCGAGAAAGGAATTCCCGGCGGTCAGCAAATTCTGCAATTGATGAACAAGCACAATTTGGCTTGGTATTTCGTGACAGGTTCGGACAACAAGGTAACTGCTGCAACCAAGCCGTATGCGCCGAGCCTCCCTAAATATGAAATCGTCTCCCACCATGTTGAATGGAATAAGCAAAGATATTACGAAGCTGTTTCCAGCATTTCCAATGGGCAAGTCTTGCACGTTGGTTTCTATTCTGGACCGACAATACTGCCTAATTTGAATCAAGGACAGCTTTTGTTCAATGTCGGTATTACCAGTGGTTATGCAGGCATTCTCTTGCTTGGACTTTTGCTTTTGACGTTAGTGCTTTTGCAGTTGTGGATAAGCAAGCCGCTAGCGCATTTGGCAAGGGCCTGTTATTCGTTGTTGCTGGCTCGTGATGCTTATTCGCATGTCACTGGCGGTGGACTGGATGTGTCCGGTGCGGCGACTGAAGTGAAAAATATAAGTAAGGGACTGAAGGACATCCGCCGGCAGTATGACGAGGCTATTGCCGCTAAGGCAGCGAAGGAACAAGAAATTAAGCGCGAACGCTCTGCTCATCAAGAGGAGAAGCAGCTGATTTCGCAGCAATATAATGATCAGATGGCTCAAACACAACATAAGCTAACTGAATTGAAGACCAAGGAAGCTGAAGAAGAATTCTTGAGTTCGTTGGTCAAAGAAATTGGCAATTTGAAAGCAAGCAATCAAGTCTGTCAAAGAGTTTTGGAAAAACTCAACGACAAATTTCCTAACAGTATTATTTATGGTGCAGGTTTTAAACTGGGAAATGAAATGGAATGCACCATGGAAGCCTCTCTTGGATTTGATGATAAGTCTGTCCGCTTGTTGAAAGCGGTAGACCATACATCAATCGTAAGACAGACAATTATGAGCGGGCAGCAGCTGATTATTGCTGATCAGGCAATTCGTGACTATGGGCTGAATTTGCTTGCTCAAAATAATGCCATCAAAACCATTGTCTATTTCCCTGTGCGACACCAGGGACGCAATTTGGCAATGTTGTCTTTCTATTTTATGCAAGAAGGGCAAACTGTTTTAGAAATCATGCGTATTTTGAGAAACGTAACTGAGCATGCCGGCCGCACTCTTCATTCAGTCGTCCAGTATGAAGAAGAGCAAGAAGCGGCGCGTACGGATCCTATGACTGGTTTGCGCAACAAGAAATTTTTCTACGAGATTATTCCGCAAGTCTTTAAGCAAGCTGCTGTGAAACCGGAAGAAAATCCTGTGTCTATAATAATGATCGACGGCGACCATTTTAAATCCATTAATGATACATATGGGCACCAGGTCGGCGACCAAATGCTGCAGGAATTGGCCAAGACGATCAAGTTGTGCGTGCGCACTCAGGACTCTATCCGGTCGGCAACACCTGGCGATTTCTTAATACGCTTTGGTGGCGAAGAATTTGTTGTGGTGATGGAAAAGACGGAAGCGCAACGAGCTCTTAGCGTTGCCGAACGTATTCGTCAGGCTGTGGAAGCAAAGAATGATTGGCCGGGTGGTGTCATTCGTTGGACGATTTCACTTGGCGTGGCGACATTCCCATTTGACGGTAAAAATGCTGAAGACGTAATTTCTAAGGCTGACGTTGCTTTGTATTATGTCAAGGAAGAACTTGGCCGTAATAAAGTCTGTCATGTGCAGCAAGTGCCCAAGACGTACAAGGCTAAGAAGAAAGCTGCCGCGATAGAAGGCGAATTAGGCGTATTCGATGCGGCTGGACTACTGCAGTCAATAGCCCAAAGTCAAAAGACGGGCGTGCTTACCGTGCAGGCTAAGGACGGCGCGCAATTCTGGATGTTGTTTGAAGT
>SBAT01000266.1 GCA_005240105.1 Chloroflexota bacterium | reverse complement strand
GTAGGGGTAATTATATCACGCAGCCAGCCGTGCTGGTTTCGGGGCTTTTTCTAGACGTGAAAATAGGCAAATAGACTTGGTAAAACCTGCGCTAAGAGACCACCAATGAGAAAGGCGCAGAGCCAGGAGCCTACCCAGATAGTAAGGGCGACTTTCGGTCCCCGCTCCTTAATCATGACGCCGACTGTTGCTATGCAAGGCACAAAGAGGGTTATGACGATCATCGCCACGACAGCTTGCACAGCAGTGAGTCCAACATCGGTTAATCCAAAGGCAGCAAAATCTCTACGCACTATTCCTAATATGAATGTTGTGGCGATGCGAGGGTCATTAGGCAATTTCAACCAATTAACCACAATTGGTTGAAGCAGGTTGATAAACCAATCCAGTAAGCCGACTACTTGGGCAATGGTGACAACAAATCCAGCTAGAGCAAACATCGGCACAGATTCACGAAAGAAATTCCAGGATTTTTTCCAAGTCTTTTTAAGTACGTTGTTCATGCGCGGCATACGCATAGGCGGCAAATCAATTACCAACGCACCTGATTGTCCGGGCATGACCATATTTAGCAGGAGCCCAGTTAGTGCCAAGATGCCAAAGACAATCGTGCCATAAACAGACCAGGCAAGCAGCCCCCCTGATTTAGCTAAGGTGCCGGATACAACCCCGAGTTGCGCCGAGCAGGGAATTGCTACACCAAGTAATGCCGTGGCGATTATCTTTTCTCTGCGCGTTGTTAGAAGTCTCGTGGTGATAGTGGCCATCGTCACACAGCCCAGTCCAAGTATTAGGGGAATAATTGCTCTTCCGTTGAGACCAATTTTGGTCATCAGACGATCAACAATAACGGCCAGTCGTGGCAGATAGCCAGAGTCTTCTAAAAGCGACAGTCCTAAGTAGAAGCCGAGAACCAGCGGCATCAACAAACCGAGCAGATACGTAACTGTGAGAGTCAAGACTCCATAGTCACCGACAAGCATATTGCCGACAAATTCCATAAGTCCCGGACGCGGCCAGAAATTCCAAGTAACACTTTCAGGTTTCTCAGCCATTTCGGCATCTAACATGCCGGCCTGCTCAGGTGAAGACAATGTACCGTTGGGAAAAACGTAAGTTGTATTGCCAACACCAATTATTGACGGAAAAACATTTGCGCATATCCGTCTTACCGTTGGTTCGTAAAACACCCGCATGCCTTTTTTCTCGGTGATGTCCACGACATTGCCGGCTACAAACACACCAAGGAATTGGTAAAAAATGAAATAGCAGACCAGTCCGGCAACAATACTGCCATATAGCGGATGCAAAAGCAGCCTACCCAGCTTAATAGCCGCAGACTGTTTTCTTATTTCAACTGATACCACATTTTCAACAATACCGTTAACGCGCCTACGGCGTTCTTTGTATATTTCAGATCTCCACTTACCGGTAGGCAAGCCATGTGCCGCAGAAGTTGGTTCATCACCCTCGATAACCAGAAGCGCTTCAGCAGGTGACAAGCCCTTCTCTAAAAGTGGTTGCACCAAATCGGCAACGAATTTACTTACTCGTCCGGTGCATGCTTTGCTGATGGTGGATCTGATCTCGTCAATTCCCTCACCACGCACAGCAACACAAGTAAGTACCGGTAAGCCAAGCAAATCAACCAACTTGTCTAAGTCAATGCGCACACCGCGTAGCAATGCTTCATCAAATTGATTGAGCACCAACAACATGGGCTTTCCCATATCAATTAACTGCTGCGTCAAGAAAAGATCACGGTCCAGACTCAATGCCGAGACGACATTGACCACCATGTCCGCCTCTAAGATCATCCGTCTGGCGGCACGCTCTTCGTCATTGAAGCTGGATACTCCATAAATACCGGGCGTGTCAGCCAAGTGGTAATCGCCCATTTGACCGGAGGCAATGTCAATAGTTGTGCCGGGATAATTCGATACGTCGGCTTGAGCTCCGGTCAGAGCATTAAAAATTACAGATTTTCCAACATTGGGGTTGCCAGCAAGAACGATTTTCTTCAATCCTTGCTCAAACCCTATACCAACACTCATGCCGGTACTGGCCGTCTTTTCAGGATAAACAACTACTGGCGTCAATGGCCAAATTTCTCCGGAAAATCCCTAGTTGAGAAATATTATCAATTAGAAAGTTCCAGTTCAATGCTTATCCACTAACCCTATACAATGAAGTTTTTCATAAGGCTTCACCCAAATGCTCACTTTGAACCTCGGCATTCAAAAAGCGCTGGCACTACTGTGTGTTTTGTGTTTTACCTTCATTCAGGCAACACCCTTTGCCTACGCAGAGACAACTGAGGCAATTAAGTCCTCAACACCAACATACCTGGAATTACCTAATGGGCTGAAAGTCATCTTGATTGAGACGCAGGCATTTCCTGTTGTCTCGTGCCTAATGTGGTATCACACTGCGGCCAGCAGCGACGGCGCCGGAAAAACAGGGACAGCCCACGTACTTGAGCACTTACTATTCGGCAATATCGGCAGTTTCAAAAAAGACAGACTGGCCTCAGCCATCGTCCGCAACGGCGGACAGTTCAATGGCTACACATCCGACGATTTCATAACATTTTTCGAGACCCTGCCAGCTTCCAAATTGGAGTTGGCTCTCAAGATTGAATCCGAACGCATGCGCAATGCCAACTTCACAGAAGAAGATCTGCGCAACGCCGTCGAAGAAGTAAACGACGAACTGGATGAAAAGGCAAAAGAGCCACTGGAAATTCTGGCAAGAGAAATTAGATCACTAGCCTTTGTCAGACATCCTTACCGTAACCCATCCATTGGCTGGAAATCAGACATCGACAATCTAAAAGTCGCGGACATAAAAGATTTCTATGACCACTACTTCTGGCCCAACAATGCCACATTAGTTGTAGTTGGTGACATCCAAAAAGACGCGACACAAGAATTGGTCAAGAAGTACTTTGGAACGATACCGATTTCTCCCGCGCCGATTACGGAATTGAAAATTGTGGAGCCTGTGCAGCGTGGTGAACGTCAAGTGACAATTACGCATGCAGCCAAGCAAGATGCCCTGCAAGTGGCTTATCACTGCCCTGGAGTAGATGAAGAAGATGCGCCAGCTTTTGTGGTGTTGGAGCAATTGTTGAATGCGGCGTATTCAGGACGTCTCAGATCAAAATTGAATCCGGCAACTAAGCTCTATACTTCTGCCAACTCTTACTATGAAGCCCATAAAGATCCCAGCCTATTTACTCTAACTTGCCTTGCCAACCCAGGCAGCAACTTGAAGAAATTGCTAGACGGATTGGATCTCATCACTAATCAATTAAAAACACAGCTTGTCACGGAAAGTGAACTAAAACGGTCAAGACAGCTTGCAGAGTTTGCATTCAACAATGAATGCGACAGTCCATATAAGCTTGGTTTTCACACAGGATTTTTCGATGTGGTTTCCAACAAGAGAACAGCCAAAGACTGGGCGCTCCGCCTGCGCTCTGTGACAGCAGGAGATCTGCAGCGCATCGCACGCCAATATTTGGTCCCGGAAAATCGTGTGGTCGGCTTTCTTGAATCGCCGCCAGCAGTTAAATCTGCGCCAGGCAGGACAGGGCAAGTTGAAACCCCTAAGCCGGCAAATAAGTCCGAACCAAAAGCACCTAATTCCAAGCAGATCGATCACATACCGCTTACCGGATTTAAGCTCAATGATATGGCTTTGAGGCCAATAAAAGCACTAAGAGCTGCCACTGCCGACAAGCCGGCTGCCGAGCAAGAGCATGACACTGCGGAAATCAAATCGACAGTCGAAAAACAGGCAGAACCAGTAAGAAAACCGCGTATTTACGACCGAATAACACCAAGAAGGTCTTATCTCAAGCCAAAGGTTGCTCCAGAGAAAAGCGCCGCTCCTGACTCGGAAGTTGAAGAGACCACGCCGGTTCCTGCACCAGTCGAAACTCCAGCAGCTCCAACTACAACGGATACGTCCAAACCAAAACTGCCGCTAGTGACGGAAAACTGGCTGAATCGACAGAAAT
>SBAT01000044.1 GCA_005240105.1 Chloroflexota bacterium | reverse complement strand
TTGTTGAGCAGGCGATAGAACTATGGATTCGCTGGATGCAAGTGCAGAACGACAAGCGCATTTATGCGCCGCACGAAGAAACTGACGAGGAAGCTTTTTGGAGAGAACTTCAAACGGAGGCAGCGAAGTTCATTTGGCCATAGTCACCTCCAAAAATCCGAAGAAAGGGGAAGTCTGGTATGTTCGCTTTCCCAATCAACCATTCGATCCTCATCAGCCAAGGACGGCAATTATCGTTTCAAGAGATGCGCGTAATCTATACGCATCAGATGTAATGGTAGTACCGACTTCCAGTAATATTCAGCCGTCGGATACTTACGTAGTGATACCAGCTAAGGAAGGTGGTATTCCGCATAGGTCGGTGGCAAAGTGTGATCAGATCGCCACAGTCGATAAGACACTTCTAGTGCGAGGACCCTTGGGTGATCGAATCAACCCATCGTTAATGTGGGAAATTCATCACGGAATTAGAATTGCACTTGGCGAAACTAGAGTTCCGTAATTAAGTCTTTGCTGCTGTTTTGTTTACTGCCTGGGCTTTTTCAATCACAGCAGACAATTCCTTTTTGAGCGCCGGGTTTGCAGTTGCTTGTCTTTCCTGAAGACATATAGCCATTACTTTCTTGTGTTGACGGGCGTTGCTGGTTAACGACCACTTCGCGGCACCTGCCCTCATCATGTCGCTGGCAACGCTTCCAGATACTTTCTTCGCTCCGTGAGTATCAGGTGGTGTCAGTACGCTAATAACGCGTTTTACATAACGTTCGTCGCCTGTGGCACAGAAGGCGGCCCATAGCATGTCTAACGCAGCAGGACCATCAACGGGCATTTTTTCAATAGCTGTTGCCGCCGGCATTTTGAGGGTGAGTTTTTGTTGCTCAGGCTTGAGACTTTTTGTCAGGATAGCGAGCTGCTTATTGGACTCAGGAGTGTTGGCTTGCCACAAGGCTGTCCAAAGCATTCCCTTCATAGGGTCGTCCATACTTTTGAACTTTTCAGTCCAGGCAGCAAGCCGTTGTGGGTTCTGGGCCATTACTTGACTGAAGAATGCCACCAGCGAATTTCTGACATTGGTTTTTGCCAAATTGCCTTTCTGGACTAAGCCGAGAGCCTTCAAGGTCAAGTCCGGTTGAGGGTGAAGGTAGTAATAACTCAACCAGCGAGACAAATCAGCATCGTTAGTTAGATCTTTAAGTGGAGCAGTGGGCTGCGCGCTAGTTGTCGGATTGGCCAATGCCGAATTTCCGATGGGGTTTAGCCAACCGGCAAATCCGATGGTTATGACAATCGCTGCGGTCATTACCTTGGCAAAAGTTTTCACGTGAGCACTCTTCCTTTATTTAGAACGAACAAAAACATCCAGCGATTGTACCGCCAAATTTGCAAGCTCAAATTTTCTTGGATCCGCAAACGATCGCCCTGTGACCGTTTCAAAGAAATGTCTCAAAATATGATGACAAGGGGCTTTACAGCGATCATAAGTTGCTTATAATTAGTCACGTTACACATTTTTAACATTTACTACTAGAAAGAAAGAGGGCGATCGTGACTTACCAACCAGGGGCACTGGTGTGGCTCGATCAATTTGCGGGCTACCTTGAAGCAGAACGTAATTATTCATCGCACACAATTCGCGCATATATAAATGATCTGAGGCAATTGATAAATTCCAATTCTTCAGGAACACCGGAGGGACAGATTCCTCAGGTAGAAGGCACTCTCATGGCTGGCACGAGCGGGAGTAGTTCAGGTTGGTTGGAAGCTGAAGCGTTGAGAACCTATATAAGGGATATCACCGATCAGTACAGCCGCCCGACAGTTGCTCGTAAGATCTCAGCAATTAGAAGCTTCTGCCGCTACTTGCGTCGCGAGCAGTTGATTACAGAAGATCCGTCCAAGCCTTTGCGTGGACCAAAACTAGCTCGCCGCTTGCCGTCTTGCTTGGACCGCGAAGAAGTAAAAAACTTGCTCGGTCAACCAGACAACAGCAGTTTGGGTGTTCGCGATAGAGCAATCATGGAATCACTTTACGCTACAGGCATGCGAGTAAGCGAACTCTGTGGTTTGACGGTTGCTGAATACAACTCGGAAACCATGGAAATCCGCTGCTTCGGCAAGGGTAGCCGCGAGCGCGTTGTACTTTTGAACGAAAGTGCTAACGAATGGCTGCGCCGTTACCTCAATGAGCACTGGGCTCGTTTGGCAGGTGGACGTCTCCCGGAAGGTAAAGACCCGCTCTTTATCAGCCGCGAATCGACACCTTTGTCGACACGCTCAGTGCACAGAATTGTCTTGAAGTACGCCCGCAAGGCCGGTATCAATAAGACAATTACTCCTCACACACTTCGACACACATTCGCCACACACTTGCTGGAAGGTGGAGCCGACTTACGCGTGGTTCAGGATCTCCTGGGTCACTCGTCAATAAGTACCACTCAGATCTATACGCACGTAAGCATGGACAGACTTAGAAAAATCTACAGTCAGTCCCACCCAAGAGCGTAAGCAAGGCAATTGCCACTTGAAAAGAGGGCGTCCGAAGGGATGCCCTCTTTTCCTTGACTACGTTAAAATGATGTTCGGCAGGAGCATTATTTGTGGTCAAAGCTAAAACGAGCGCCAAAAAGCAGAAACACGGCCGAAAAAAATCGGGACCCAGCGTATTTCGAAATATGCTCCTGACAATAGGGGCGATAATTTGCTGTGTTTTAGGATTTCTAGGCGCTGCATTCTGGCGTCAGATTGTTGACTTGCCGGATATTTCCATCTTGGAGAGATACGAGCCAATCGAAGCGGTGCAGATTTATGACCGCAACGACAAAATGGTGACGACAGTTGAGGGTGATGAGGACAGACAAGTAGTTCCTCTAAACCAAGTATCCAACCAGATGCAGCAGGCTATTTTGGCGGCTGAAGATCACCATTTCTATGAACATCATGGTATTAACCCGGTAAGTATCTTCCGTGCGCTGATGGCCAATATTCAAGCTCGGCGAGTTGTTGAAGGTGGCTCGACTATCACTCAACAGTTAGTCAAAAACCTGTTCTTTGAAGAACCCAGGCGCAATATCGACCGTAAAGTCAAAGAAGCAATAATGGCCTGGGAATTGGAGAGACGTTATCCCAAGGAAAAGATACTTGAGCTTTATTTGAATCAAGTTTATTTCGGCAATGGTGCATATGGTATTGAAAGAGCGGCATCGCGTTATTTTGATAGAAGTGCTGCTTCATTGAACTTAGCTGAGTCGGCATTTTTAGCCGGTCTTGTAAAAGCACCATCGGAGCTCTCTACGGCAGCTAACCGTCAGGATGCAGTTGATCGCCAGCATTTCATTCTTGATCGCATGGTCGAGTATGGCTACGTGACTGCCAATCAAGCAAAAGCGGCTAAAGATCAAAAGTTGGTTTTCAAAAAGGGCATCAATCCGTTATCCAAGTTCCCCTACTATTTAAGTTATGTGCTTGAGATTTTGCGATCGCATTTCAGCCCGGCGGAGATGCGTCGTCAGGGATTGCGAGTCTATACAAACCTTGATCCGCAAGCCCAAGAAATTGCTGAAAATGTGCTGAACGAAAGCATTAAGAAGGCACCAAAAGGCGTGACCCAGGGAGCGTTGGTCTCTATCAATGTACGTGACGGTGCTGTTGTTGCTTTGGTTGGGGGCGTCGGTAACTACTGGAAGAACCAGTTCAATCGTGCAACTAATCCGCATACGGTTGGTTCTGCTTTCAAGCCATTTGTCTATTTAACTGGTTTTGTCAAAGGTCAAATCACACCGGAAACAATTGTTGCTGACGAACCGATTACGATTAAGCAAGGTTGGGGATTGCCCGACTGGTCGCCCAAAGATTTTGATCATAAGTTCATGGGCAAGATAACCGTGCGCAAAGCACTGACTCTTTCTCGTAACGTACCAGCTGTGCGCATCGGGCAAATGGTCGGTATCGACAATGTAATTGAAACGGCACGTCTTGCCGGAGTGACAACAAAGCTCGATAACAATTTGTCATTGGCACTGGGTAGCTCAGCCGTTTCTCCATTGGATATGGCGTCTGCTTATTCAACATTCGCTCGTGCCGGCATTTCCATTCGCCCGCAAGTAGTGCGTCGGATTGAAAACAACCGTGGACAAACAATTCAAGTTTTTGAATCTAAAGTTGATAAGGCATTTGAATCTCAGCCTGTTAGCATTCTTGTCGATATCATGCAGGATGTTGTGAAAATGGGTACAGGCACACAGGCTCGTCTTGCCGATAGACCAGTGGCGGGCAAAACAGGTACGGCTGATGAAGCCAAAGATATTTGGTTTATAGGCTTCACTCCTGATTTAGTGACTGCCGTCTGGGGAGGTAATGACGACAACCTGCCTATTCCAGGCACGTTTGTTACTGGTGGCACTGTAATGGCCAAGATTTGGAAGTCTTACAACCAAGCTTATTACGAAAAATACCCCACGCCGCCGGGAGCCTTTATTATCCCGACAGCCGACAGCGGACTGAGTGGTGCCGAACAAGACCTTCTCAAAGAAGAAAATTTGGAGCCGCCAACGGCATTGCCAGGAATGGAAGAAATAAACAGGCAGCCGCAAGAAGTAAAACCAATGCAGCCTATGACCCCGCAGCTAGATCAAGATCCACAGCCGGCTCCCGGATCGGATACATCTTCGGTACGATTGCTTACGCCTCAACCATCTCCAAGTCGGGAAACAGCACCTCCACCGGATGCCACTGGTGAACCCGCTGCACCAACCAATGAAGTGCACCCCGCTCCTGAAGGGCGTCCGGCTGGGCAATTACCTGGTGCTGGACCGCGCGTGATCATGCGCTTGCCAACTCAGCCAGAAAGCAAGATTTCTACTCACGATGCCTCATCGATTCAGAACAATCAGCCGGCGGCCATCATGATGAAATTGCGCTAAGACTTTGGCTCCAACTCTTAATACTTAGAAAAGCAGGCAACTGCTAAGATCTGCACGATCTACCCCTTTTGTCATTCCGAACGAAGTGAGGAATCTACCGTGCGTTCTTGTCGGGCGCCGTTAACCTGGAAGAGCTATGGCAGATTCTTCGCCTGCTGTGCAGGCTCAGAATGACAAAAAAAGGAAAAGTCCAAAGAGCAGGAAAGGCAGTTGCGTGACTATGATGACCACTGAAAAACCATCCACTGAATCCTTCGAAGCTGAAGCAACCACCATTACGCCTAAATCATCCCGCGCTATGGTCATCTGGATGGGCATAGTGATAGCTGTTCTTGCCGTCTTGTGGTTTGAGACACGACACAATGTCGGACACAACTTCAATCTTTTTCTCAGTGGTGAAGCCGATACAGTTGGCTCAGATGTATTTGTCGATGGTAAAAAGCTTGGTGCTATGCAAGCTTCCGGCAACTCGGGTCTTGGCGGCGGTGCATTCTGGACGCACGTCAATGATGGTCCGCACTTAATTGAAGTACGCAAGCCGGAGTTTGCCCCGTTCAGCAAAGAGATCAATATGAAGCGCGAAGATTATATCGGTGTTAGCCTCAAACCGAAAAAACACGTTGAAGTAAATGATTCAGATGAAATTGACGCACTCGGAGGAGACTAGCAGTGATTGTTGAGCCAAGCTCGGGCAAAATGGTGGGAATCCTAGGAATAGCTTCAATACTTGGACTGGCATATTTGATGTCCAACAACCGTAAGGCCATTAACTTACGATTGGTAATAAGCGGACTTATTCTGCAACTCATAACTGCTATTTTTGTTTTGAAGGTTGAATTTGGGCAAAAGCTATTTCAATCAATCGGCGATGTTGTGACAGCTGTTCTCGGCTATTCGGACAAAGGAGCTGGTTTTGTTTTTGGACCATTGGTAAGCAAGCCTGAAGTCCTTATTCAATTGTTTGGTCCCGGTGCTGATTACATATTTGGCTTTCGTGTAATTCCGACAATTATCTTTGTTTCTTGTTTGGTCAGCATCTCCTATCACTTAGGGATAATGCAGCGAATTGTGCAGGTGGTCGCCAAAGTGGTGGCATTTGTTATGGGTGCATCCGGATCAGAGGCTTTGTCCAATGCGGCTTCTATTTTTGTCGGGCAGGTTGAGGCGCAGTTATTAATTCGCCCATACGTGGCAACCATGACGATGTCCGAACTGCTAGCGGCCATGTCCGGTTCGATGGCATGCGTTGCTGGAGGAGTATTGGCTGTCTACATTGGCATGGGCATTAAGGCGTCTTATTTGCTCACGGCTAGCTTGATGGCAGCGCCTGGCGCTCTGGTGATTGCGAAAATTGTATTTCCTGAAACAGAACATTCCAAAACAAAGGGAACAGTTGAGGTTGAAGTCAAAAAGACGAGCATCAACCTCATTGATGCAGCTGCACACGGTGCCGCCGAAGGTTTGCGCATTGGCTTAAACGTGGGTGCCATGCTCATTGCCTTTATTGCTCTAATTGCCATGACTGATGCCTGTCTTGGTTTTATGGGCAGCAAATTGTACGAAGTAGGACTTCGAGCTGATGCAATTGGCGTCAATCTTGCCAGCTTGAAGCTACAAGATATATTTGGAGTTCTCTTTGCTCCTGTTGCCTGGCTTTTGGGTGTGCCCTGGGCTGATGCTCATACAGTAGGGCGTCTGATGGGCGAGAAGTTAACCATCAACGAGTTTGTTGCCTATCTAGACATGTCGTCAATTCTCAAGGGCACAAGTGGGATCCACTTGTGCCATCAGGCAGAAACAATTGCTACTTTTGCCCTTTGTGGGTTTGCCAACTTCTCCTCAATTGCCATGCAAATTGGCGGCATCGGGGAAATTGCACCATCGCGCAGGCATGACTTGGCGAAGTTGGGAATTAAAGCTCTTATCTGTGGGACATTGGCAAGCTACATGTCGGCTGCCATTGCTGGTTTGCTGACGTAGAAAATGGCCTTACCGAACGTACTGAGAAGTGCAATTTGGACAGCTATCGCCATCGTCGGCGCTGGTGCATTAAGCTATGTGGCCTTGGTTCGCGGTGAAAGCATCAATGCTGCTTGGTTGCTGTTGGCGGCTCTGTGTACATTTGCCATGGGTTATCGCTTTTACAGCAAGTTCATAGCCGAGAAAGTATTTGAACTTGATGATTCGCGCAAGACACCAGCTGTTGTCATTGATGATGGCAAAGACTATGTGCCGACGCACAAGTGGGTATTGTTCGGGCATCACTTTGCGGCAATTGCCGGAGCCGGTCCGCTTGTAGGTCCAATACTGGCAGCGCAGTTTGGTTATTTGCCCGGCACTTTGTGGATAATTCTAGGCGTGGTGCTTGCCGGTGCTGTGCAGGATTTTGTTATTCTTTGTGCCTCGATGCGTCGCAATGGTAAGTCCTTAGGTGCAATGGCTAAGGATGAAATAGGTCCATGGGCTGGGGTTTTGTCTCTAACGGCAATACTTTTGATTATGGTTATCCTCATGGCCGTGCTAGCACTTGTTATAGTTAATGCACTGAAAGCGAGCCCCTGGGGCGCTTTTACTTTGCTGATGACCGTGCCTATTGCCATATTGGTCGGCATTTACATGCGCTCAATTAGACCGGGCAAAGTGCTTGAAGGTTCTATCCTTGGTGTGGTGCTTACAGTTCTGGCCGTAATTGTCGGTAAGTATGTAGCGGAGAATCCAGCTTTGGCACCATGGTTTACGCTTACGGGCACGCAACTTTCCATTGCCATTATGATTTATGGATTTGTAGCTTCCGTATTACCGGTTTGGGTATTGCTTGCTCCCCGAGATTATTTGTCTGCCTTCATTAAGATAGGCACCATTGCTCTATTGGGAATTGGCATCTTTGCCCTTTGCCCTAATTTGTCTATGCCGGCACTCACCGTGTTTACCAACGGACAGGGACCAATATTTTCCGGCAGCATATTTCCGTTTTGCTTCATAACGATAGCCTGTGGCGCTATTTCCGGCTTTCACTCCTTAGTGTCATCAGGGACAACGCCTAAGATGATTGCTCGCGAAAGCCATGCCCGACCGATTGGTT
>SBAT01000394.1 GCA_005240105.1 Chloroflexota bacterium | reverse complement strand
GTAGTGATTACTCCGCCACTATCCGTGATGCCGCCTTCGGATAAGGCAACAAAATCGCTGGGAATTCCTGCCGGTGCAGAAAAGCTAGGAATGGTCAAGAGTCCGCCACCAGTGAGGGCGAAAATTGGATCTCCGGTTAAGGTAAGACTGGATAAGTTAAGATCGCCGGCGTGAGCAACGACACCTGCCGTTCCCCCGGTTATATTGACTGCCCCATCTATTCGGTTTACATTCAGATCTACGTTTCCATCAGGACTAACAAAGTTGATGGTCTGAGCTGTTAAGTCTCCTCCGGCTAAATTTAGTGCTGCTTTGCCTGAACTGCCCGTCCCTAGTGTTTCAAAGTCGATCTTGCCTAAAGCTTGCATCTTGCCCAGTGTATTTGCAACTGAGAGCGTATTGCCTAAAAGATTTTGCACTCTGATATTAGACATTAGCGACTGCATCGTGCCGGAATTGATGAGGCTGGCAGTGTATGCACTGATTGCACCCTGCTGAGCCAACATCTGTCCGGAATTAACAATACGGGAAGCTTGCATTGTCAGATGGTTGAGGGCCATCATGGTCGGAGTAAGTCCGGTAATCCCGGCAGGCAACGCATTTGTAATCGTCCCGCCTGCATGCATGCTGAGATTACCGGCACTGCTAATGGTTCCTGCATTAACAATATTATTTATGGCGATCAAGTTTAAACTTAGATTGGACAGGGCCCCCGATATACCTGCTAGACCACCACTGGGCAAAATTGTACTAATTAAGCCAAGTTGATTATTCATTATATTGTTTGCGGAAAGTGTCACGTCTGTGATCGCCGAGTTTGTAGAGAATATGTAGATGCTTCCATTATTGGTGAGATCGCCGGTCAAATTAAGAGCCCCAAGGCTTGATGCATTCTGTAGAACTGTCACGCCTTGCGGTATGGTCAAGCTGTTAATCATCTGGCTCATGTGTGAGCCCAGCGTCATTGTCCCTGACTGAGCTGCACCCAACTCACTAAGCATAAGTGTTTGAATTCCCGTTTGCATCACTTGCTGAAGGGCTACCATTTGTGCTGGTGTTACCATGGTGCCTGGCATAATTGGTGTCATAACGCCGGCCATGTTGATATTGACAGCGGCAATGCCCTGTCCGACCGAGCAAACTGGTATCGCTGCCTGTGTAGAACTCAGATTTAAATTAACGTCACCACCGCAGCCAGTGTGTTGGCACTCGTGCGCAGGATCTACAGCTGGAGTTTCTGCTTGGGCAAATACAGTTGGTGTGTAAGTGAATTGAATAATTAGTAACGCAATGGCGAATAACGAAATTGTCCCACGTATTTGTGTCGTACAACTTTTCCGTATGGAACTTCTTTCGTACTGCATCTTATCTCCTAGAGCGAAGCGCATGACTTGTAGTAACTATTTATATTGGACGCGAGAGTTGCTTTGGTGGGGCTACGCCTGTATTTGACCACCGATCACGTTAAAAGTGAGTCAACAAACGCTTCTCCGGCTAGGAAGATCCAGAAAGCGTAATATTTCAACGAGAATGAAAAAACAATCAAACAACAATCAAAAGTGCATTGAGAAATCCATAGCAAAAGCACTTAGCGTTGCGGATTACTGAGCTGAAGTTGCGCTCTGCTGTTGTTGAGTGGCATCTTGTCGCTTTATATACTTTCAGTATTTCGGAAAAGTGTAAAAACTGGGTTAGTGGTCGGCAATCTGATTGTTGTAAGCATCGTTGATGGCAGGAGTTTTACCTGTAGATAATAGAATTAAATTGGATGGCTTACTTTCTAAGCAATTGGTATCACTAATTGTCGTTACTGCTGGTGATACTGGACTGCTTTGGCTCGCCATAGTGCCGACCAGCTCTGGAGGAAGAATCATGCACTCGACATATACTACTCCCAAGGTAAGGGTTCCCAGCTGCTTTGCTGCTTCGCGGGAAAGATCTATAATGCGATTTTTGATGTAAGGACCTCGGTCGTTCACTCTGACCACTATTGTTTTGCCATTGCGCGGATTTTTGATTAGAAGTCTGGTTGGCAAAGGAAGACGTCGGTGGGCTGCCGTCAACATATTCATGTCGTAGGTCTCGCCGGAAGCAGTTTTTCTCCCATGAAACTTACCACCGTACCACGACGCAAACCCAAAGAATTTCTCCGGGAGGCAAATGTACTCATGACCAGCGCTGTCTGGCTGTGCCAGTGTGTTCTTGTCGGTCTGGATCGCAGCCACTGCCGGAGTTGCAAGGACGGCTAATACTATGGCTTTGATGAACGATGAAACTGTTCGATTCGTAACATAATTTCGTTTGCATTTCATTTAATATCTAAAGCCTCACTGCGTATGGCTGGAAGTGAATCGTTGTGCTCGCCCACAAGTTCCCGTGGGCAGCCGTATGTTTACATTCGAACACACAAAAGTGAAAACCTAGTGAAAACAGGCTTCTTCGAGCAATAGTCTCTGATCGGCTAGATTGTGCAAGCGCCGTAAGTGGTATCAGTGATGTTGAGCTTGTTCGCGTCTTTATATCAAAATTGTGCGGCTATCTGTTTTGATGAATACGCCAATGTTCACCGGTGTTAGTCAGCACAGGTCGAACTCATTCGGGCACTTCGGAATCACCTGTCGCAACCTCATGAAGCTGCTCTCATTATGCGTTTTCTGCCGACAGGGTTGATTTTCACCCAGTTTTAACTACGTTTCGGGATACTAAGAATGTGCGTTATTGCACAAACTTAGCCGGTAGGGAAATGAAATGGCCCATATTTTAATAGCTGATACGCCGAAAGACTCTGTTTCTCTGCTGCGTATTCTGGCAGAACATGAGCCGGTTGTGGTCAACACAATGCAAGCGGCTCAGGCGAAGCTTCGGAAAGAGTCCTTCGATTTGATCATTGCGGCGCTTCACTTTGATGGCTCTAGTATGTTCGAGTTCATTCGTGAAGTTAAAAAGTGTCCAAACAATGCCGAAAAACCGATAATTTGCTATTGCGCACGTGATACGAAGATGGCACGCCTGATGCATGAATGCTTGCAAGTAATTACCAGAGCCCTTGGAGCCTGGATGTATCTTAGTGAACATGAGTACAATGTTTACCAGAATCCTGATGCGGAGGTGCGCCGTGTAATGGAACGCTGTCTGACCGCAGAAGCTCGCAGGGACAGTCTTCGACAAAGAGTGGATATTCAAAAACAGCGGCAAGAGATTCAAGAACTGAGAGTGATGTTGGCAGCTCAAAAAGAGTCATCAGACGTCGATAGTTATTCGATGGAATTGACACATCGATTAGAGCCACTGCTTGAAGAAATAAGTCAACTTCAATTATCAACTGAGGAGCTACGTGCAAGCATTAAGTCGTCTCGTGATTTCAAAGATCGAGTTACTGAACATGTTCTTAAACACGAAGATGAGATGACCCGACTGGAAGAAGTGCAGTCTTTAGAAGAAGCTTGCCAGACGACCTCTGAAAGTCAACTTCCTAAGTAAGTCGAAGATCAACTTCCGTGAACCCAGGGCATGTTGTAGCTGTCTGCATAGGATTTGACCCGCGCTAGAGTCTTGCGGCCAACCCGGAACAATGTGAAAGTCGAGTGAAGGTATTTTTCGACAGTCTTTTTTTGGCGCATCAGTAGTTCACCGGACTTTAACTTGGGACAACTAGAATTAAAATAGATGAGCACCGTATTTGGTGCCACAGGAGGAAATGGCTGATGAACGATTCAATTTTGGTTATGTTATCTAACTCATGGAAGCGTCTTCCTTGGTTGAAACTAGAAGAAACGCCAATTATGACGTTGACGGCATTTGTCCAAGACCTTGAGCATGAGATGTTATCCGTGATTACGGCGCTTCAGGCTAACGTCGATTTATTACATGACGAACTGGTTCTTGATCGAATGCCTGCAGATCGCTTTACAATTGTGAATCGGGCAATCAATAGGCTTGTGGAGGGCACTACGACTTTGTCCGCTGTGTCCGAACTAGCTAAGGCACCACGTTCGACGCAGAAACAAATGCTGGAAGGACTAATGCAGGAGATCGCTGCCGAGACGCAAACGGCATTTAGTACAAATCAGGTGTCCCTCTTCTGCAATATTGCCAGTGGTACAACTATGATTGGTGATGCTGGTCCCCTGAAAGTGATGCTGACAGGGTTGGTCTTGAACGTGCTTTATAAGTGTCATAAGCTGGAGACCCTGAAAATAGTAGGGTCTCAATCCAAGAATTGCGTAAGTCTATCGTTCGATAGCGGTCAGAATTCCGACGATGCTATATTCAAACCGTGGCGACTTGGAAATTTACGTGCAGTCCCGATGAACGGTGACGGCATCGGACTATCGATGGTTGATGCTATGGCCAAATTGCACGATGGTCAATTGAGCGTGAGCACCTTTTCAGATGAGAGGCAAGGTTACAGATTGATCTTCAAAGTGTAATTGTCGCTGCAAATGAGAACCAACTCGAAACCTTTGGGGTGGTTATCGAGTTGATCCTGATTGGCGGCGGTTAATGGGGTAGATGACGAGATTGAGCCATCTTCTCTAAGTATGGAGAGGAAGTGTTAAAACTAGGTGAAAATCATTCCTCAGTATTTCCGTGACAATTCGACTTGTGCCACTTATGCTGTGAAGTCGGTGTAGGCTCTGCTCTGCAGTGTTTAGCCGGTTTGATCGACAGAATTAGCTTGTTTTTTATTTCGTAACATGGGTATGATACTAGTAGATAAGGCGATTTATGCGCCGAAGTTACCGTTTTGTAGTTTTTGAGCTGCCGCTAATCACCTCGTCTTAGTGCAACGATGGAGTGAACGCTGAATCATGGGCAGACTGCTACTCAGTGAAACACAAGAAGATCTAGCCAATGCAATGGTAGATTACCTGTCCAATGATGGTTACACTGTGACGCTGGTGGATAATGGACTTAGAGCATTAGAGCATCTAAATAACTATCAATATGATGTTATCGTTCTGGAAGCTGCCTTGCCGGGGCTCGATGGAATAAGCGTCGTTCGCAATTATCGATCTTCAAGAGGCACAACGCCTATTCTGCTGATCGCTGGTAGGCAATCCTCTGAAGAGCTGCAGTGCGGTCTTGATGCCGGAGCTGATGCATTTTTAGTAAAACCATTTCAGTTGGCTGATCTTTCCGCATACTTGAGGGCTTTGTTGAGAAGACCAGCCCTTAGGAGCGAACGGGTGCTTATTTCAGGTAATGTGGCCGTTGATACTGAAGCGGGTACTGTGACCAGAAGTGATGTGCCAGTACACCTGCACCCTATGGAGTTCAAGTTATTGCAATTTTTGTTGAGGCACCCTAACCAGGTATTCAATGTGAATGCGCTTTTCGAGCGTGTTTGGCAGAAAGACATCGGCGGAATGGATACGACAGTTAGGACCCATGTCAGAACGTTGCGCCAAAAGATTGATTCAACTGGAAATTCGTCAATTATTACCACCGTTAGAGGTCTCGGTTATAAGGTCGAGGACCATTAAAGAAGAAATCCTAGCTACGTGGTCCGTTTGCGGACGGTAGCTAGGATCTCTCTTGGGGCGTCTAGCCTCTAAATTTCACCACGAGCAAGGTTAAAGTCGGGTGAAAAGCGCTATTAATAAACGCCAGTAACGGGCTTTCCTTTATTGCTGGCAATCATTGAATCAATTTGAGATCCAACATGATCAAATGCTTTGAACAACGTTCTAGCTTGTTCATCAGTAAATTGACCATTGATGTCGCCATTACGGAATTTTACTTCCGTTGCGGCAATATCATCCAGTTGTTGTCTCAATGACTTCACTTGTGACTTTGTCAAAGAGTGATGCGCGTAAGCGATGGATATTTTACCTTCCATCTCAGCGCGGCGTGATGCCATTTCGTCAAGTTCAACAATTTCACCACTGACGATTGTGATTCTGCCGTTGCTCATAATTGGTGCAATTTGAATACCAACAACTTCTGTCAGTCTTAGGGCAATTGCGTCCAGTCGTGTGGCAATCACAGCTATTTGCGTGTATGGGATGGCTGCGCCCAGTTTTTGAGCGGCTATTTCTAACTTAGTCACGTCGTCTAAGTCAGAGCGCAAATCATCAGCTTGTGCTTTGGTGAGTTTACCTGTTGCCATTCCTTCACCAATGATCTTCTCTAGTTCACGACGTCTTGTATCAATGGTGACAATGTAGACATCAGGTTTGATTGTTGATGCCTTAACTGTTGTGGTTGTTGTTACTGTGGAGTCGGTTCCACCTTTCGTCTCGGTAACTGTGGTTTCCTTTACGGTTTCCGTGACTTCGGCGTTTACCGGCAAAGCGGGCACGACAAATCCAGCAGCAACCAGCCAGCATAGGGTCTCCGCAAGTTTCCTTCTTGTGTTCATTGGAACCTCCTTAACATACTTAACGTCTCAAATTGAGCCGTGATCTCATCTAACCACCGTGCGAGGTTAAGCTCACGGTGCACATGGGGAATATGTACATTTAAGAAGTGGGGAGATGCAGTGCCCGTGGTAGCAGATCAAAGATTTAAGGTTATTGTCATCAGTTTGGCTCTTGCCATGTTGCCGATAACTATGGACGCACGTGCAAAAGGGCAGGCAAGTCTATCTCTTGATGAAGCTAGACAGTACGTGTTGCAACTTATCAACAGCGACCGTAAAGCTAATGGCCAGCAGCCAGTTGAGCTCGATGCAGTTGCCACAATTGCCGGACAGCAACACAGTAACGATATGGCTGAAAACGGATACCTAAGTCATTGGGACATGTCCGGGACAAAGCCGGATGAGCGATATACACGTGCCGGCGGTGAGGACAATGTTGCGGAAAACGGATATATCCTTTCGTATACGGATAGTCCGCAGCATCAGGCTTTAAGTGCGCAACAGATGTTTAGCAAGAATGAATTGGAAGATGCCCAAAAAGCATTTATGGATGAGGTGCCTCCTAATGATGGACATCGCAAGAATATTCTTGATCCACATCATACTTCCGTTGGTATTGGCATTAGCATTTCCGGAGATGAACACAACAGGCGTCTGGCGCTTACACAAGAATTTGTAGACAACTACGGTAGTTTTTCGCCACTGCCACCAAGCATCAAAGCCGGCGATACATTGTTGGTTGCTGGAAAGCTTGAGCCGGGTATTAATGTCTATTCAATGGATGTCCGTTGGGAAAAGCTGCCAACGCCTATGACGCTGAAGCAGTTGAAAGAGACGTATTCGTATAGCGCTCCGGAAGAACGTGTGGCTACTTATTGGCCAGAGCGTGGGCACAGAAGTGGTATCAGTGTTAGTCAGACGGAAAGTGGTATTGAGTTTTCCGCTAGTGTGTTTGCTGATCCTGCCTCATGGAAGCCAGGGCTTTACTACGTTTTTATATGGGGACTTCGCGCTGGTGAACAAAGACCATTTGTCGTCTCTCGCCGTACCATTGAGGTGCATTGACAATGGAATACATTTCCCTGCCGCCTTGCAATGATATGACTGCTAGCGCCCTCTTTTGGATGGTTTTTCTGAGCTGTATTGCTGGTAAGTTAGTTCATAGCTTCTTCACCAAATTTGATTTGTTTGACGAGGAAGTTCGTCCCTACCTGATTGGCCTTCTAATTATTGGTCTTGCTTCGTGGGGACTCTTTAATGCGTTATACACATCCTTCACCGGTGTTACAGTCGGTGGCAATATTGTCCAGCTGCATTACATGCTGCCGCGTGCACCGATTATTCTCGATGCCGCATCCATAGATGATGTTGATACCAATACAGGTTTGCAGTCATACAGGCCGGGCCGTCAATGGAAGCACAGTGTGGTTATCGAAACAAATCAAAAGAAGGAGTACGAGTCGGTGTCGGTCTGCATTCCTGACAATAAGGTAGGTCCGGATTATTACTCGGCTATATTTACAAAGATCAATGACCCAGTCGAAAAGGCGGAAGACGCAATAAAGATCTGTGCATTGAAGGCTAAGCTTACCAGCGGTCAAGCGAAGTCGATGGATCCAGACCGCTATGTAAGAATGTTTGTCACGACGCTTCGCCATTACAGCTATGTTGCTGCAAGCAAGGATTTTAAGCCGGAACAGCAGAAGCTGGCCATGCAAAAACTCAACGAGTATCTTGTGCTCACCAAACAAGGGTTTGGACAAAAGCATTATCCAGTTGGATTGGTCTATAGGTTTATTGGTAGAGCCTACGGTTATCGGGGCGATCTCAAAAATGCCAAAATAGCTTTTGCCGAAGCAGATAAGTGCGAGGAAGATCCAGGTTACCGTTGGCGCAATGCTTGCGAACAAATGCATGGTGATGGACTTTCGTTACATCACTTTGAGCACCCGGAGTGGCCAAGGACTCCTAATTACGT
>SBAT01000462.1 GCA_005240105.1 Chloroflexota bacterium | reverse complement strand
TCACTTCTGCCAACAATGCGCTCGCAAAACTCGCCCCTGGCTATGCCGGCAGAAAGCAATCGCTACAAAGCCGCTTGGAAAAGGTTGAATTAAAGAGAGTTGCTCTCGTCTTGCACGGCGCCGCATACGACTACGATATGAACATCTTGAGACTTGCCAACAAACTGATTGCAGAAAATCTTTCTGAATCGGCTAGGTTGCTTCTCGCTCAAGTAAAAGAGTCGCTGCCGACATATCCGAAAGAAGGAGACCAATACAGGAGACTGTACACGTACTTGTGCGTGGCAGATTATGCGCTGGCACATGTCATTAACGATAAGCGTGCACGTGCCAAGGCCGGCAAAGGTGTCAGCTCCGGCTCAGCCAGTTATGGCATCGAGCAACAGCTTAAGCGAGTTGTGCAGGAGCCGTCTGCCGCTAATCAGAGTGCGAACCTTTGCAAAAGAGCGAAGCTTGAGGTCAAGCGACAGGTATGGCGCATCATCTCCAACCAGTCGTATCATCTCTTCGAACTGAGAAGCGCCTGTGACAACCTTGTGATGACTGCAACCGCTGCTAATGACCTGAGGTCCGGCAAACAAATCTTGCCGCTGTACACAGCTCTTCTCCACATGCGCGTCGGCAGCTAGTCGAGTCAGGTACTGACACAAGCGAGGCAAGACTGGAGCAATCCATCTTGCCTCGCTCTTTTGCCATTTCAACTTTTACCAATCCAAGGAGGACACATCATGCCAGGAGATTATTTCGGAAAACCAATATCAGCAGACGAAGCAGCCCGGCTATTGGGCTATGCAAATTACGCAGAACAAGAAGAGGTGAAAAACAGGCTCACCGTGCTAAACGGAATTCTATACGCAAAGTTAACCATGGAGAAGAGAAAAGGAATTGACTCAGACCTCTATGGACCGATGCACAAGGCTCATGTGTTCTGGACCGAAGCGCACAAGAAAACAGGCTTCATAAGAGAAGTGCCAATAGTCGACTTCGGCTTCGAATCCGTGAGCTTTTCCTATGCCAAACACAGTCCAAACTTCAGCCTGAGCATCATTTTTGAGGCGACGGGAGTTAATTACAAACTTGTGTTGGACGGAAGGACAGTTGCGTGCGACGACGCTGCCGAGTATCCCGATGCGGCTGTGGAAGTATTGCGAAAACTCAACCGCTACGCTCGAAGCGTTTATTCGAAAAGGTAATTTACACGAATCATAGGAAACTCATATGAATATTGCATCCGGTAGTGAAGAACCCAACGACAAGATTAAAAACCTGATTAGAGCATTGGTTACTAGTAGGAAGAAGCGGGAAAAAGACAAGGTGACTGCTGATCTGATCGAAGAAATGCTTGAACAACACAGAAAGATGATGAATCCTAATGATGGACTCGAAGACAAAAAGTCCCTAAGTACAAGGAGTGTGGCAGTGAAAAATGTTTATAAGATCCGAGAGGAGTTTGAATTGAGATATGCTGATGATGTTGATAGCGTGCATGCCGGTACTTGTGGCGAGTGGGATCACGTACAACAATTTCTGGAAAAATACGGCACTATTGTAGAGTACGCAGACGTCCATGGGGTGTTGCACTCGTATGATGGTCAGTGGCCGGATGCACCAGGACAAGGGCAAGACTACGCTTTCAAAGTCAGGAACGAGGAGAGGGATGCACGGCGCGAAGGTCCATACTCGTTCAGTGTAGAAGCGGAAAGTCTTTGGACGCCGACGGACTCAGTGTCACCTTAATGGTCCGTAGAAGCAGTTGCGAGGAGACGGGAACGTCTCTTCGCATTTGCTCCTGTGGAATTGCACAAAAAGGAGTGTTCTTCAATCCTTTTTCAGCTTTTTGGCACTTTTTTACCTTTAAGACGGCTTGTGTGGTGAGTCAAGCAGCAAGAGAAAGGTCTATCGAGATTGAATCCCAGGGTACGAAGACTAGCTTCGCTTTGTTTGTTTTGATCAAGTCGAGCTTGATGAATAGCTGCACGTCGCTATGGACGTTTTTGTAATCACGCTTGAGGCTTGCAGCCAATTTCTTGATGCTGATCGGACCAGCCTTCTTCAGGTGCCTTAAGAGTTCCATACGCTTGGCGGTTAGCGCGGAGAAGAGCTGGGACTGATCGGTGAAGTTGAGGACGTGTAGAGGCGTGGGAACCGGGATGCCTTTTTCCCTTTGCTTAATATGATCCACAATGTCCCGAAACGATTCGCGTATCGGTTTAACGGTTATTCGCAATTGTCGATTCTTCTTCATACTATGGTGCATCATACCATACCCCATCTTTTAGTGCGCACAATATATAGACGGACGAACACCCCAAAAAGTTCAAGCCAAGTGGTCGTTTTGCACTCCTTTTTTAGCTTTTTGGCACTTTTTTACCTTTAAGACACATATCACTTACGCGAGCAACAGATCTTTCGACGGTCAGGTAAAATTCAGCGACGGTGCCGTAGTCGGCGTCGGAATTGTGGCAACAGGAGTTAGTCGTGGATCAAGAGCAAGAAGAATTCGCCAATTTCCAGGCGGCGAAAACCAAGAAGCGGCGCATGTGGCAGCCTCACGAGCGTGCGACTAACGTCTTCAAGGGCAATAGTCATTGGGACAGAGCCAAGCTTGGCGATATAGATGTTGTGCGACTATCGGTGTTGCCCAAGGGTGCTTCGCTTATACCGGACTCATTTGGCGTGGTTGCCAATCCTGAGTGGAAAGAAGTTAAAGAGCCTGCCTTGCCGTTTGGTTTTGAATGGCAACAGTCACTGCCTGGACGGTTTGATTTTTATTTTGAACTACAGAAAGTCCTGAGATGTTTAGCGTTGGGTGAACGCTTCTCCGGATTGAATGTGCGTGGTGAAAAACACACACTCATCAGTACCGACAATCCGCATCATGATGAATCTATGGATTCGATGTATAAACCCATACCATTCTTGGTTGTGGGCAGCGACAACAAGTTTTTCGGCATCTTCATTGATAGTCCAGCCCCTTCGCGCTTCGACCTCGACACAGAGCTTACAGAAGAGGGACGCATCGAGTTGTTTACTCGCCGAGGCTTCCATGTTTATATAATTGGCGAGGAGACACTACCGCGTCTAGTTGAAGCGTTTACCACTCTGGTTGGACGGGCGAAGTTGCCGCCGTTGTGGTCGTTGGGTCACCAGCAATGCCGCTGGAGTTATCCGGACGAGGAGACGGTGCGGGAGTTGGCGCATGAATTCCGCCAGCGCAAGATACCTTGCGATACGCTCGTGTTGGATATTGATTACATGGACGAATACAGGGTATTCACGACCAACAAGCAGAGTTTTCCTGACTTGCCGAAACTGGTGGCGGACTTGAAGAAGGATAACTTCAAGGTGGTGACCATTGTTGATCCGGGCGTCAAGGTGGATGACACATACAAGCATTTTATTGATGGGCGCGACAAGGAATTTTTCTGCAAGACGAAGGAGGGGGAAGTTTTTGAGGGCAAAGTTTGGCCAGGAGATTCTGCTTTCCCGGATTTCTTTAAGAGTGAAACGCGGAAATGGTGGGCAGACCTGCAC
>SBAT01000225.1 GCA_005240105.1 Chloroflexota bacterium | reverse complement strand
CGTTTTGCGTTGTCTTGTCCTTTAACGTCGCTGAAGTCCAAATCAAAGGCAAATTGGTTTTGCCGCCGTTCAAAAATCTGCTTGGCACTACTGGGTAACCTGCTTGCCGTATCTAGACCAGATAGGATATTGACCACTTGTTTTAAATGTCCTGCCGGATACACGTTCAGTCCCTCCACCAGTCCTGCCTCTTCAGCGTTGGCATCGGGCACGATGATGCTCTTTGCTCCATAGTTAAATGCGGCCAGTGCTACAGGCAGTACACCAGTGACTGGACGTATGGAACCGTCCAAGCTCAACTCGCCAATAAGCCAGAAGTTGGAAAGCTCGTCTGTGGGTAGGTAGCCAGTGGCTGCCAAAATGCCCACAGCAATGGGCAGATCATAGGCCGGACCTTCCTTGCGAGTGTCGGCTGGGGCGAGATTAACAACCCACTTCTTGCCGGGAGGCAAAATGAAGTCGCAGGCTTTTATCGCCGAACGAACTCTTTCTTGCGATTCTTTTATTGCCGTATCAGGTAAGCCGACAATTAAAATTTGCCCTATACCGCCACCTGAATCCACCTCTACTTCCAACCGATAACCATCGACTCCAACTAGAGCTCCGGAAAAAACTCGTGCGAACATAAGCCCTCCTTTTCAAGAGACAATCAATTTGCCTTTATCTATAGACGGTCAAGAGGTGGAAAAAGTTCAAGTGCTGGACGTTAAATTTTGAGATTTTATCTTTAGCCTATGGCATAGGCATGCCCGCAACTCAAGCAAAAGGAAAAGTCGTTTTGCCCGTTAACACCACAGTGAGGACAAGTAAAATCAGCCGGTTCGACAGTGGCAATTGAACCCAGGGTTTGGTAACTGAATTCTTCCGGTTTGTACGGTTGGAAGTCATAGTTGAATGATTCAGGCATAGCCAGTGGCTCTAAGACCGGCAGTTCATAGGAGTAGTTGTGTGAACTGCCGGCTGTTTCATAGGTGAGCTTACCGGCTTGAATATCCCCATAACCAAGGTTGTTGACCGTATCAGCATGGGCTGTTGCCGCAGCAGATTGCAAGTCTCCTCCTTGTCGCAAATGATTGCGTACAAACTCATCTGTCAGGTTGTCGAGATTCTCTGGTGGTTTCTCGTGAGAGACTTTCAGGCGAGGACTAAGTAATTCTGTTGGTGCATTAATGGCTTGTGGTTTGCGTCTTTTGTAGTTTGGCTCCTGTAAAGTTTTCTTTTTTGTTGGATTAGGCAAGCCCGATACAGCAATAATCTCACCCATTCCAATTAGTGACAGGAAGACATACGAAGCGAACAAGACGCCTAGATGAGTTACAAAGACGCGAATAAGAATTCCTATGATCAGCCAGCGTAAGGCTGATAAACCACCGGCATAGATATTTCCCAGACCAAGCAAAAACAGGTTGAGGATCCACACTAACAATATGGATTTTGAGGCTGGATGACGCGTTGGCGAAGACATGATGGAGCCCCGATTAGCATGTGCCGTACCTGCTATTTGCCCTTGTAGGACTTGTTTATTTCGCTTTTTTGGCGTCTTGAAACAAAGATAGATATTTCTTTGCTTCCTCATTCTTGGGGTCTTTAGCAAGGATCTTGTTTATTTCTGCCTCTGCTAAAGCCTTCTTGCCCTTGTCGTTGAGAGCGACAGCTAAGCCTATGCGGGCGTCGACATTGTCCGGGTTTATCTCAAGGGCCTGGTGCTCTTCGGCTATCTGCCCGTCCAGTTGTCCTGCTTGTCCAAGAGCCAGTGCCAATTTGTGGTGCACTACGTCATCGTCCGAGTTCAGTTGCAAGACATAGCGATAATGATCAACGGCAACTTGGATATCACCTTTGGCCAAAGCAGCATCAGCCAGGGCCTTGTGTGCTTGTGGTTCTGATTGAGAAATTTCCACAGCGGTACTTGCTTCCTTAATCGCTTCGTCGTAAAGCCCTTTGTTGGTTAGTGATTGTGCTAATACATAGTGAGCAATAGTGTTTTTGGGATCAAGTTGTATGGCTTTGCGCAAAATACCTATTGCTTCGTCATATTTTCCCTGCTCGTTGAGAATGACGCCCAGGTTGTTAGCGGCAACGGAGCTGTCCGGATCAAGTTTTAAGGCTTGGCGATATTCGGTCTCCGCATGCTTGTAGTCGGAAGCCTTGAAATACTCATTGCCGCTAATCAGGCAATCGGTTGCGCCTTTAACTGTGCAGCCGTTCAAAAAAGCACTGATGAAGCATGCCGATACAATCAAAGCCGTTGATGATGAGTGCAAAGATAACTCCTACCACTTAGGCTTTTGTCATGGACAAGTCGATTGTAACATGAGCATTTAGCATTCGCCGTTGCCTCAGGATTTCGAACCTAGGGGTGCCGGTTTAGCCGGTAAGGACAAATGCAATTCTTTCAATTGTTCTGCTGAAGCTTCCGATGGGGCCGCCGTCATTAAGCATGTTCCTGATTGTGTTTTTGGGAAGGCAATGACGTCACGAATTGATTTGGCATGTGCCAAAAGCATGACAATACGATCTAGTCCAAGAGCGATGCCGCCATGCGGTGGTGCCCCAAACTCCAAGGCTTCCAGTAAGAAGCCAAATTTGTCGTAGGCAGTTTCTTTGTCTATGCCAATTGCTGCGAAAGCCCTTTGCTGAACCTCCTGGCTGTGAATACGAATAGAGCCGCCACCTATCTCAACACCGTTGTAAACGACGTCGTAGGCGCGCGCACGACATCTCTCAGGGCTTGTTTCGATAAGCGAGATATCTTCCGGCTTTGGAGCTGTAAAAGGATGGTGTACAGCCATCAAGCGGTCTTCTGCTTCGTCAAATTCAAACATGGGAAAATCAACTACCCACAATAATTCATGCCGGTTCTCGTCAATGAGTTCAAGTTCTTCGCCTAGCCTTAGGCGCAGTCTGCCGAGAACATTGGCTACGACATTCTCCTTGTCAGCCACAATTAAAAGTAAGTCGCCTGCAGTCGCTCCGGCAAGGGACTTCATTGTATTTAGTTCTTCATCGGAGAAGTGTTGCACCAGTCCGGACGAGCGAATACCTTCTTTGTCTCCGCTTGCCGGGAATGATATCCAGGCAAGTCCTTTTGCTCCCTGCGCCTTCGCGTAATCCACCCATGCATCAAGCTTTTTGCGTGAAGTGGTGTCATGTGCGCCTTTTAGTGTCAGAGCTTTTACTCTTCCGCCGGATTGGGCTACCGATGAGAAAACCTTGAACTGGCAGGTTTGTGCCAGTGGGGTCAAATCTCTTATCTTCAAGTCAAAGCGCAGATCGGGTTTGTCCGAACCGTAAGAACCAATTGCTTCGGCATAGGACAAGCGCGGGAAAGGCAGCTTCACGTTAATGCCGACTTGACTGAAGGCTGACTGGAGAATTCCCTCTGCGATGCGCATTACATCTTCTTCGTCTACAAAAGACATTTCCAGGTCAATTTGGGTAAATTCCGGTTGACGGTCCGCACGTAAATCTTCGTCGCGGAAGCAGCGTGCAACTTGGTAATAACGATCAAACCCGCTTACCATCAGCGTTTGCTTGAACAGCTGTGGAGATTGCGGCAGCGCATACCATTGACCGGCATTCAGCCTGCTAGGTACCAGGAAATCTCTGGCTCCTTCCGGTGTGGCTTTGGTCAACATGGGCGTTTCAACTTCAATGAAGTTTTCTTTGTCAAGAAACTTGCGCATGGACTGGGTTATAGCGTGGCGCAATTTGAGGTTGCGGTTCATTGTCTGCGATCTTAAATCCAAGAAGCGGTATTTAAGGCGCAAAGCTTCATCGACATGATCGGATTCCTGCAACTGGAACGGCAAGGGTTTGGATGTGTTTAACAGCTCGACCGTATCCGGATAAATTTCCAGTTGACCCGTGGCTGCCTCTTTATTTTGACTTTCTTCCGGGCGCTTGGTAACTGTGCCCTGAGCAATTAAGACGTATTCACTGCGCAGCGCGGAAAACACCTCGTGAACGGCCTTATTCCTGTTGGGATCTGCAACTAGCTGGATTTTTCCGGTTGTGTCCCGAAGCTCAATAAAAATAAGTCCGCCCAGGTCGCGCCTGGCATCTACCCAGCCGGCTACGGTCACTGTTTGTCCGATATTGGCTGAATTTAACTCGCCTGAACCGCAACTGCGTTTTAATCCTTGTCCCACGAAAAATCTCCTGCAGAAAGGACAGTTTTCTCCTGTCCGGCACCCTAATTATAATTGCCCGCTTCGGTGTAGACTGGAGGGGTAAAGTAATAACATCCTTTGACAAGGTTTTTAACGAATGCTCCCAGAGTCTGCAAGTTTTATGTCGTCAATCTCACCATGGCTGATGATGGTTCTGCCCTGGTTTTTGTTAGCTTTGGGGGGATCGTTTTTTTATAAAGCCTTTTTAGCCCTGTTTTGGGGACGTACGCGCTACTGGCATGGTTTTCTCCCCATTTCACTTGTTTCGCCGATATTTCTTCATTTGCCATCCTCCGAGCGTTCCCCGGTTAAAACCACCCACCAGTGGTGGGTTCACATACTTCTTGGTCCCTTATTTCTCTTTCTGGGATTAGGTTGCCTAGCCTCAGGCGCTGATCTGTTGGGAATGCCTGGAACTCCGACCGTCAATAGTATTTTGACTTTAGGACAGGAGAATGTTGTAGGCAAAGATGGTAAGACCAGGCGAGTCAGACCGCTTATAGTTTTTGATAAGGATAGAGGCTACAGCTTCCCTCTATTTAAGCGTCTTCGTAAGCGTTTTGTGCAGGTCTTCAACCAGCCCGTTGTTAAGGAAGATAATCCTCATCCTGACCAGCAGTTGCAGACCGGCGAAAAGTCCGAGGACGACTCCGAATAAGTAAACCAATGGCCGCTTGATAAGTAAGTTGCCGAAGGGAGTACGCGATGAATAGTCTTACGCATACACGTAATGTTGCTTTTGTCGGACCGAATCATGCCGGCAAAACAAGCCTGGTTGAGTCCATTCTTTTTGTTAGCGGTGCTATTACCCGCCGGGGCAAAATCGCCGATGGCACAATGACAATGGATCATGAGCCGGAAGCAATCGCCAGACAAATTTCCACGGCTACATCGTTTGCTCGTTTTACCTATAGGGACAACACATTCAATGTGCTGGATTGTCCCGGCTTTGTAGATTTTGTCGAAGAGGCAAAGCTGGCTCTTTTGGGATGTGACACCGCGGTTTTTGTTGTTGAGCCGGATCCGCAGAAGCTTATTCAAATGGATTCACTGTTGCATTATGCCGAAGAAATTGGTCTGGCATGTCTTGTATTTGTCAACAAAATGGACAAGCCGGATATAAATTTTCAAGAAACACTAGATGCTTTAAAAGCCATGACCGGGGTGAAAACTTTGCACCCGATGACTGCTTTAGAGTACCCAATTTCCGATGCTTCCGGACTGACCGGCTATGAAGATGTGCTCAATATGGAAGCGTATAAGTTTGATGCACAGGGGAAAACCGAGAAGGCAGCGCCGCCTGATTCTCTAATGGCGGAAGTAGAAACAGCTCACGAAAAACTGATTGAAAATTTAGCAGACACTGATGACGCTGTTTTAGAAATGGTCATGGACGGCAAAGAACCGCCTGTTGATCTTTTGAAAAAGGACTTAAAAAAGGCAGTATGCGATGGAATGTGTGTGCCTATTCTTGTCGGCTCGGCCCATACTGATGCCGGGGTCTTGGCTCTGCTTGATACCATAGTCGACATTTGCCCGTCTCCTGCCGAGCGAGTCTACAAAGACAAAAACGGCAAGGTCATAGCTGTTAGGGAAGATGGTCCGGCCGTTGCACAGGTAATCAAAACTTACGTACACCCGCAATTTGGCAAACTTTCTCTGGCGCGCGTTTTCACTGGTACCATAAACGGCGATGCACACATTATTGATACTTCCCGTCCTGGTGCTAAGGAAGAGCGTATTGGCGGCCTTTATTGGCTGTTGGGCAAGAAGCAAGAAACATTGCCTTCAGCTCCTGCCGGATCAGTAGTGGCAATTGCTCGTTTGGAAACGCCGCATACCGGTGATACCATTGTTACCGGCAAAGATTCCACGGTCATGTTTACGCCGCCACCACCCCCACCTTTGTATTCGTTGGCCATTAGCCCGAAGAGTCACAGTGACGAAGCTAAGCTTTCGACGCTATTGGGAAAGATAGTGGAAGAAGACCCGCTTCTAAAAGTGGATCGTGACCCGGACACCAACGAGTATTGCATTTACGGTCAGGGCGAGGTGCATTTGACACTTACCAGGCAACGTCTGGAGCGCAAATATCATTTGGAGCTGGATTCGAAACGCCCGCTCATTGCTTATAAAGAGTCGATCCAAAGCAAGGTTGAAGCACATGGGCGTCACAAAAAACAAAGTGGTGGAAGAGGACAATTTGGCGAAGTCTACCTGCGGTTAGAACCGCTGGATAGAGGCAGCGGTAGCAAATTTAGCGAGTCAATTGTTGGTGGAGCAGTACCCAGGCAATATATTCCGGGTGTGGAAAAAGGGGTAATGGAGGCTCTCTTGCGTGGGCCTTTGGCCAATTTTCCCGTAGTGGATATTTCCGTCAACTTGTTTGATGGATCTTTCCACGATGTGGATAGTGATGAAATGTCATTCAAGATGGCCGCTATTATTGCTATGCGTGAAGGTTTGCATAAAGCACATCCAATTATTCTGGAGCCAATCGCAGAAGTTATTGTTATCGTGCCTTCAAGTAATACATCCGGCGTGCTCAGTCAAATTACCGGACGCCGCGGACATATTTTAGGATACGGTCCAAGTGAAACCCAATCTGGATGGGACGAAGTCTCGGCTCATGTCCCCCAGAGCGAGCTTTGGGACTACATCATTGAGTTGAGAACGCTTAGCCATGGTCTGGGTTACTACACCTGGAAGTTTGATCATTTTTCGCCGGTGCCGGTGCACATAAGCCAGGAGCTTATTGCCCAGGCTTCGGCAAGTCACGACCATGGGCACGGTCATGGGCATGGTTCTGATTAGCTGTCGTGCAAATTGTGATGCAAAAGTGAATAGATTGCACAGATCTTCAAAAGAAGCTGCATAGATGCTAAGATCCTCTGACTTCGAGTTTTTCGGAAGATTTGTACTGTCTAAGTTTTCTTAGGGGGAGGGTCCCTTGTCCGAGGTTAGAGTCGCAGAAGGCGAAAGCATAGAAACAGCGCTGAAGCGTTTCAAGAAGAAGATCCAGAAGGCTGGCATCTTGTCTGAAATTAAGCGCCGTGAACGCTATGAGAAGCCGAGCGTAAAGCGCAAGCGCAAGGCCGAAGCAGCTCGTAAGCGCCGCGCCTAATTTTTTCTCTTTAAAGAATTCTTGCAACACACATCGCTTTGATGTGTGTTTTTAGCTAAATAAATTCCAATCTTGACAGCGTGTTTCAAAAGTTGAAATGTTGATGTTGTCAAGGTTGGATGAGCCTGCTGTTGGGGAATAAAAGTCTTACGTCCCCCAAAGGAGGCCGCTAATGGGCAGCGCAAAAATGAATAGCCAGGCAGAGAACGTAAAGCTGGCGTCGGTATCCACAACTCTACTAAAAGACCGGCTCAATGGGCTCTATAAGACCATGCAGCGCCGTCCGGAGACAATGATTACACCAGGACTCTTTGAGTACCTTTGGGATTTGAAAGAGCTGGCACTTTTGGAAGGCAAGCCTTCTGTTGAAGTGCCCGAGCCATGGTTGGCTGAATTGGAAGACACTTGCTGCACGGTGAGCAATGGTCCGCGTCTCAATTAGCTCCTATAATGGAGGTGATGAATAGCCTCAAGAGTCAATTAAAAGTTTTTGTGTCGCTGGTTGTAGTGCTGGCGACTTTTTCTTGTTTGCCTAATTCGGTTTTGGCAAAACCAGTCGGCCAAAGTTATGCGTCGATATACAAAGAAATGCTTGCTGCGGCGATCAAGGCAGACGAACAACTGGTAACTGATATAGAAACAGTCGCTCAAACCATGCAGGAATTTGCCGAGGCGCAGGGACATTTCCCGGATATGGGCGATGATGTCGCCGGATTGTCGCTTGAATTGAGTGCAGTTTTGCCGCGCAATCCATACACCTCTGACACCGAAGCCATGAAACCACGAGCAACCGATCTTCTGGATGAATACTCACAAGTGGTAAATACACGTGCGCAAGTAATTTATGATCCTAGTATCAGCGAAACAGTAGTGGACAGGCTGAGCTTGCAGCCGTCGGAAACTTGGAAGGCGAAACCGGGCACGGTTGTGGCTGTAACCAATGGTTATGATCTTTGTTTGGTATGGGGCGCAGGCATTGATGAACGTCCGGTTAGAGATGCCAGCGGCAGAGTGCGCCTAACAGTGCTTAAAAGTAGTTCTAATTAGAGAGCAACTACTGTCTCTTCTTTAGCACTGCGTTGTGCTGCCTCAATTGTTTGTATGACTGTCAGCGCTTCAGTAAGCTGAATTGGGACTTTGCCACCATTGCTAATAGCCGCAAAAACCTGTTTGTAAAAGTCCGGATAATTGCCGGGCTGCGATTCTATCTTTTTGCTTACGGTTTTGCCGTCTTGCTCGTAACTTAGCGTGCCCCATTGAGATTCTGGTTCAACGCCCCAATGACCATTGCCTGGTTTAAGACCGGCGCGCAGATCGTTCTCTTGCGGGTCCAATCCGTCCTTAATGAAAGATCCTCTTGTGCCGTTGACGAGATAGCGGTTTCCTTTGGCGCGCGCTGTCAGTCCCATCCAGAGATGTGCAATGACGTCATTGGTAAATTTCAAGGCGACAAAGGTATCATCATCTACTTGTGCGCCGGCCCGTCTTTGCGTGAGCTCAGCATAAACTTGTTTGGGCCTGCCGAATAAGGCAACCGCTTGATCGATTAGGTGGCTGCCTAGATCAAACAACAAGCCGCCTGCATCGTCTGCCGATCCTGCTTCTCTCCAGGCGTTTTTATTTATTTCCGGACGGAATCTTTCGTAGCGTGATTCGAAGCGGCGAATTTGCCCGAGTGTTCCCTCGTTAATGAGTTTACGCACGGTGAGGAAATCGTTATCCCAGCGGCGATTTTGAAACACCGTTAAGAGCTTGTTGGTGTTTTTGTGAAAATCCATTAGTTCTTTTGCTTCTTTTGCATTAGTGGCAAAGGGTTTGTCGATTACCACCGACAAGCCCATTTTAAGAGCTTGCTCTGCTAAAGGAACGTGCAACTTGTTGGGGGTGGCAATTACGACTAGATCAAAGGACTTTGCATTGGACCAAATCTCGTCGCTGCTGCTTAGAATTTTAGCTTCAGGATAGTCGGACTTGGCTTTGGCGCTGCGTTCCTCGTTGCTAGTTACAATTGCTGCCAGCTGTAGACCGTTAGTGGTGGCAATCAATGGTGCGTGGAAGGCT
>SBAT01000325.1 GCA_005240105.1 Chloroflexota bacterium | reverse complement strand
TCGGTGCTTCCTCTTTGTGTGCGGTTCACTGCCTATTGATGCCATTTATAATTGCCGCTCTGCCCATGCTTGGCTTGCAATCTCTACATGAAGGACAGGTACACCCTCTGCTGGCTGGGTTTGTCGTATTCCTTGGCGTAACAAGTATCGTGCCTGGATATCGTAAGCACAAGGAATGTGCGACATTGATAGCTATGGTTGTCGGATTAGCTTTAGTTCTTTTAGCAACTTTTGTTATTGAGCCAAATCTTGGCGAAGCCTCGGAAATGCTAGTTATTACCATTGGTAATTTCTTGCTAGTGCTTGCTCATGTAAGAAATCAACGCCAACTCGCACAATTGAGAAAAGCTGCGAATAATCTTTCCAATCAATTCAAAACGGAGTTAACAGTATGAATTGCAACATACACGCCAATCATCCTCACATTCATGGCGAAGGCTGTGGGCATGAGCCAATCCAACACGATGATCATATCGACTACATTCATGATGGCTGTGTCCATCACGTGCACGGGGACCATGTAGACGAGCACCCCACTGCATTGATTAAACTCGCTTGACAAGGCGCTTTTTTGCCTGTAAAGTCATCAATCCGTTCGTTTGAGGAAGGTCGGCTTACATATTACGCACGTGGGCAAACTCTGTTTTCCGCTTGGTTGGCGGTAAGACAGAAATTACTGTCGGCAATTATTGCCGCCGGTTCACTATGCGCATAAACATGAGGAAACGCCTGTGAAGAAAATATCTTTGGCTATAATTTCTGGTGGCTTAATGGTATCAATCTTTGCTCCCGGAGCAGAAGCACATGGATTTAAAATAAGAAAAGACGCACTTGAGCAAGTGGATTGGTTCCACGGCAAAAGGCAAGTGCAAATTGTCGACGACGACATTGAGGTGCGAGACCTGCGGCGCAGACGAGACCAAGCACCCTATGTAGAAATTCGTCTCGATCCCATCTATACAACAGCCGCTCCAACAGGGGCCGCCGGTACCTCTAGCGATAGTACAATTCCGGGAAGGGGTCTAAGAATCGGACAAGGCTCTCCAATAAGCCAAACACCTTCCTGGAAAGAAACTCTACCCCAATCAGGCTTTGGGCAGAGCAATATTCCCACAAGACATATGCCGCTGAGTCCGTTGCCGCCTGGCTACAACACGGGCGTCCATGCCAGCTTGATGCAAGCAAGATCAGCGGCAGCACAAGACGCAGCACCCAAGCGCTTGGCCAATCGTGGCGACTACATAAAGCCGCCACTAAAGTCCTATCCCCGCTACAACACAGGATCAGGAATTGGGTCTGACAAGTACAATTACAGTGGTCGCGTATACGGACAAATTAAGCGCGGTAGCCTGATCAACGACAACTAGTTACTGGAGATGCAAATGACAAAGCAAGCAAGCAGATCGGCTTTTCTAAAGCTGGCAGGCGTGCTTGCTTTGGTCTATCTATTCTTTTTGTTGATCCTCTACACACCTGTTTATCAAAGCATAGTTCTGCGTCCGGATTATCAGGGCACATTGGACTACACAGCCACGCCGATATTGGGCATCAAACCAGAAGAGATAAGCATTGATAGTCATGGCGATAAAATGCACGCCTGGCTATTCCAAATACCCAAAAGCAAGGCCATTGTGTTGGTCCATCACGGTAATGCCGGCAACCTTCTCAATCGCTTGTTTATTGCTGAAACACTGATCAAAGAAAACACATCAGTGCTTCTCTACGACTACAGAGGATACGGCAAAAGCACAGGACTTACATCCCTCAACAATATTTTGCAAGACGGTCTAGCAGCCTTCGACTTTCTGAAATCGCATTACAGTTACCCCATAGTTATCAACTATGGGGAATCAATCGGCTCTGCCGTTGCTTGCTGCGTGGACAACCAACGAAAAGCGAATGGTCTAATACTGCAGTCAGGAATTGCCTCGCTTCCCCATGTTGCACGAGACGGCATGGTCATGCTTTCGGCCTATCCGGACTTCATTTGGCCGGCACCTCAGTTGGACAACTGTGCGCTACTATCCAAGTCCAAGACTCCGCTTCTACTGCTGCATGGGAGCCGGGATAAGCTCGTCCCCATTAGCAATTCGGACCTGCTTTTTACCTCATCCGCATCTCCAGATAAGGGTTTCATAAAACTACCTGATTGCGGACATAATGATGTGGGAATTTACGATTGCACCATCTATTCAAAAGCCATTGCTGACTTTGTTCAAAACATTAACGTTACTTCGCATTGAGCCAGCTTGGGCATTTTAGAGGAAAATAGATCCATACCCCTACCAGCCCCATCAAGATTAAAGCATGAGATTCGTCATAACCCTTGCCTTCATCCTAACAGCCTCGGTCTGTCCAAATGAGACCCTGGCTGCCGCACCCCCAGATAAACCCAAGCAACTGGTTACCACCGAAGGCACTGTCAACATACCATTAGTGACCGTTGGTCCATTTGATCTGCACAGAAAGTACCGGTCTATGGAAGGTCCTTGGGTTGCTCAAGATTTTAGGATAGGAGATCTGGCTGCTTCCAAGCAAGTTGTAATCCCTGAGGACGCTGTAACGTTTGTAGAGGGCAATTCAGAAGCACCGGCAATGAACAGCACCGGCAAAGAGCCCAGCATGACTGGAAGCGGATCATCGCCATCTTTATCCAAGGGGATAACAGGACTAGTTGATACAGAAGGGACAAAGCGCGAACTCATTTGGTTCAAAGGGCTAAAGTTAGAGGTCTTGGACGAAAATGATAAGGTCTTGCCGACAGCGGAATTCATCTGTCATTTCAATATTGATGTCGATCCTGCTTTGCGCAAGAAGATTTTTCCCAACACCCCAAACGGCATCAACACCCGCGTCATGACTTTGACCCAAGGACAAACTGACTTCCATTTTCCTGAAGGCACAGCCGTGCCCTGCGCAAGTGACGAGACCTGGAAATTCACATTCCAGGCTGCTAACCGCACAAGCACCGCTCATCGTCGCGTCAAGCACCGCTTGACTCTGGAGTTCATCAAAGACTCGCAGACAAAAAAACCAATGAAAGCACTTTCCTGGTATGTACCTTATATTGCTGTGGTCACTGGCGGTTCATCACCGGAAGCCCTGGAAGCAGAGCACTCTGGTGGACCTAATTGCATGGTCACTTCCGAAGGCACAAACGCACCCAATTCAGTTAAAGCCGCTGTCTTCAAAGACCGTTTCGGCAGGAAACTAACAGGGCATTGGATAATTCCACCCGGTACGACAACCTGGTCCAGTCCTATCATGGAAATTAGAGATCCCGGATTTGCCGGCAAAGACATGCTCTTATATGCCGCATGGACACATATTCACCCGCTTTGTACTTCGGCATCGCTTGTACAATGCAGCGGTGACAGCAAGCAGCCAATTTTCACAGCCAAGGTGAACACGCGAACTGATAGCGGCTTAGAAATAGTCAAAATAGACAACATCTACTCAAAGACGGGGATTCCGATAAAAGGCAATGAGCACTATCAATTGGAGGCAACCTACGTTAATTCCACCAACGAGAATCAAGACTCCATGGTGTCACATGGACTCTATGTAGGCGATGACACATTTACAAAGCCCGACTGGAAAGACATTGAAACAGCGTCAGCAGCCAAGTCCAGCAACGGAGACAAACCCAATGAAGCACCCTTTTGCGGAGTAAGAAATTCAACCGACACCGCCTCAGAGCAGGTATGCACCAAACCCAAGAGCATCTATGACGTCATTCCGCCGTATCCAATGTTTGACGCCAAGAAAGATGGTCCTCTGCTTGCCAGTCCTAAGATGCTGGAAGTTTTTACATCAGCGGGCAAACTGCACATCCTAATCAATCCAAAACTAGCACCACAAAATGCCACCCAGATATACAAACTGCTGAAAGCTGGCGCTTTCGACGGCACGCCCATAGATCGTTACGAGCCCAACTTCGTTTTACAGGTAGGCGAGGCTAACAAAAAGGTAGATGGCGGCGAGCCGCTTGCAGCTTCTATTCAAGATACGCTCAGGCGGCTTCCGCTTGAAGTGCCGGTTTCGCAAAACCCCATTGTGCACAAGAAAGGCACGCTTAGCATGGCTCATTACGACAATCCGGACACGGCAGTAACATCGTTTTCCATCATGCTCGGCGACGCTCCTCACCTGGACAACAAGTACACAATTATTGGCTCGTTAGTTCCGGACAAGGTGACACTGCATACAATTGAGCAAATGCAGAAGAACTTCTCTATCTCGCATCCATTTATTATGGGCGTTCGCGATATAAGTGAAGTGTTGACGACTTCCGCATCGGCTCCAAGCAAATAAGCTTTGTAGACTAGCTTTCGCTGGAGGCAGTTACTTCCCTTGAATTACGCATGTTGGAATCAGCTTCCTTCATATCGTTAAGTGCACCAATAGATATTTTGTTTATTTCTTCAGCCTGTTGCATTGCTTCCAGCTTCTTAGTAATTTGCTCAGATGAGGCAAGCGGGATTTTTACCGTGAACGTGGAGCCTTTGTTCAATTCGCTCTCCAAGTCAATGCCACCACGGTGCGCCTTGATAATGGTAAGGGCAATGGCCAATCCCAGTCCCGTGCCACCACCATAAAGCCTACTCCGCGTGCGCGAACGCTCAATGCGGAAGAAGCGATCGAATATGCGCTGCTGATCAGCCGGTGCAATACCAATTCCAGTGTCCATCACCCGGATAATTGCATCAGTGCTGCTCGAGCGCAAGGTAACAGTTACCTTGCCGCCGGCTTGAGTGGCCTTGATGGCATTGTTGGTCAAGTTCAACAGCACTTGCTTAAGACGATCGGCATCAGCATAAACCCATATGGGCTGTTGCGGCAAAACAAAGCGTGTTTCAATCTGCTCAGGTGCAATAACTGAAACCGTGTCTTCCACTGAAGCAACTACGGTCCGCATATCGACAACTTCTATCTGGGCTAAGACTTGCTGTCCGGCGTCCGCTCGAGCTAACTGGAGCAAATCTGAAACAAGTCGAATAAGCCTGCCGGACTCATCAGAAATTGTCTGCAGAGATTCAGACAAAAGCTGTGGATCAATACCTGTTCCTCTG
>SBAT01000083.1 GCA_005240105.1 Chloroflexota bacterium | reverse complement strand
TGGTTGCCTGCTGCCAAGGCAAACGCATCGACTCCAAAAGCCAACACAGCCCAATCGCCAGGGCCGCGACCACGGCTATGCAAATGTAGGTTATGGTCGTATCAATCAGGCAAGCCAAGATGCGGTTACCCAATCCGGCCATCTCCAGGTGTAGTTCCACGTTTTCCGGGGTAGATATTACATAGTCTGGATTCTGCACAGGCTACCTACTGGCGCAACTGGTAAAAAGTATATTACACACAAGCTCCAGCTTCGCCTTCGCCAGCCATCCAGCACACGACGCTCCACTTCGGATTGCTCTATCGCAATCCTCCGTTCTCGCTGATGCACGTAAAAATAGGACCAAAACCTGTGAACATTGAACGCTGGGTTAGACAACGCAAGAAATCATGGCAAAAATTGGAGACGATTTTGGCCAACATAGATAAGTCTGGCATGGCTAACCTCAGTCAAGACGATCTTCGTCAGTTAGGGCGTCTCTACAGAGCCACATCAGCGGACCTATCCAGAGCTCGTTCCTATTTAGTGGACAGGCAGCTGGAAAGTTACGTCAACAACCTCGTTGTCAGAGCCCATAACCAGGTTTATCAAACTACCAACAATCGCCTGATTAATCTCCTGTGCTTCCTCTGGATAGGCTTCCCCAACCTGGTGGTAAAACACTTCGTCTATATTCTTCTTGCTTGCGCCCTTTTTGCCTTGCCCCTTTTCGCGTCCTATTTCGGCACAAATATGGATATAAATTTTGCTCGCCAGGAAATAATTCAAGGTCAACCCCTAGTGCCGGATCACATATGGAGCACGATTGAAAGAAGAGAGATGTGGACTGACAGCGTGCAGAACTACAGTCCGCTGGCAGCATCACAAATCGCCACCCATAATATACACGTAGCCATACTTGCTTTTGCTCTCGGGATCACATTTGGTTTGGGCACAGTCTGGGTTTTAGTAATCAACGGACTGTCTATCGGCACCGTATTTGGTGTCTGTCACAATTTCGGCATTGCTCGCAACCTCTTAGCCTTCGTCGCTCCACACGGCGTTTTAGAATTAACGGCAATTTTCATTAGCGGAGGCGCCGGCTTGTTAATGGGCAAGTCCATGCTCTTCCCCGGCAACTACTCTCGGGCAACCTCTCTAAAGTTAGCCGCCAAGCCGGCCCTGGCACTTTTCGGCGGTTGCATACCTATCCTAATTATTGCCGGCACCATTGAGGGATTCGTTTCTCCGCGCACAGACATTTCCCTTTTGTCGAGATACTGGCTGTCATTGACGACCTTTATCTTGCTCTCCTTGTACCTCTTTATTCCCCGAAAAACAGTTGCCGCCGAGATTAAAACCGCCGGCAATCCAGCTTAGAACCCTACCAAAATTTGTTTAGAGGCTAGAATGGTATATGTGAGTCATACTGGAAACCAGAGAAAACAGACCTATCCCGTGCGAGTGATGCGCACGAAGCGTCATGCGGCAAGAATCAAGCGCAAGAAGCGACTGCCGCCCGGACAAAGGCTCATTCTCTATGGGGTGCTGGCATTTTTAATTACCTTACTACAAGCATATCGACTGCCGGCAGACGCTCCCAATACCACCCTGGCCAACGATCTGACACCGGAAAAGCCGCTAGTTATAACGCCACCATTCACTTTGACCAGCCAGGTGGATACTATTACCGCCGGACTCAAGGAAGCCGCCAACTTGCCCAAATTAACCGCCGGCGTCTTTGCCGTTGATTTGACTTCAGGGCAATTTGCTCAGCTAAATGGTTACCATAAATTTCCAGCCGCTTCCATTATCAAAATACCTATTTTAATTGCTTTGCTGAATGCCCAAGACAAGCACCTGGTCGATCCAAACCAGCAGCTCGAACTGCGCAAAGACTTGATGGTGGGCGGCTCCGGTATCTTGCAAGGGCGGCCTGTCGGTTCCAAAATTACAGTTAGAGACGCGGCAGAGCTGATGATTACCAGATCCGACAACACTGCCACCAATTTGGTCATTGATCTTCTAGGCGGCGTGGACAAGTTCAATCCATTATTTAAACAATGGGGACTGAAAGAAACACAATTGAATAACTGGCTGCCTGACCTTTCCGGCATGAACAAGACAAGCCCTTACGAGTTGGCCTATCTAATTGGTCGATTGAACAATGGCGAGATCTTAAGCAAGGAAAGTCATGACTGGATGTTCAATGTCATGCAACATGTACGTACCAAGTCCCTCATCCCGCCTGGATTAGGACCGGGGGCAAAAATTGCCCACAAAACAGGTGACATTGGTTCAATGGTTGGTGACGCAGGCATTGTCTGGTGTGGCAGCGGCAAATGCTATTTGGTAGCCATTCAGGTGGAAAGGCCGCACAATGACAGGCGAGCCAACCTCTTGGTGCGCAAATTGTCCAAAATTGTCTATGAAGGCTTTACCGGTGAGACTGTTCCCGAACCACCGCAACCCAAATTCCATGCCAGGCGCCACTACCGCTTACCGGCAGGTATAAGGCGTGCGGCAAAGCGTAAGCATATGCCTCACTATTCAATTTCCAAAGTCGGATCCGGTTCAGCTAAAGCTACTACTCGTTCCGTCCGCTTAAAAGCGGGCTAGTCAGAGACGCTTGACGCTTTACTTGTCCCAGGAGTCTTTGTCCATTGCGAACAATAGACTGCGATTCAGCAAGTGTTTGTCCCAATGTATTCAAATCAGCATCGATGCGCGATAAGACCGACTCAGCATAGTGATCTGCACCATCGCGAGTATTCTGTGCTTG
>SBAT01000399.1 GCA_005240105.1 Chloroflexota bacterium | reverse complement strand
CACGGATACCGAGCTTACGGACATGGCGGCGGCGGCGATCATCGGGTTTAACGTGATGCCGAGTATCGGAAGTAGCACGCCGGCGGCCGCAGGTATGGCAAGCACGTTGTAGCCGAATGCCAGAAAAAGATTCTCGGCGATGTTGGACAACATGGCGTGGCTTATCTTGCGCGCGCGAACAATGCCGGCGATGTCGCTGTTTAAGAGGATGATACCGGCGCTGCTGATGGCGATGCCAGTGCCGGAGGCCATGGCGATGCCGATGTTTGCTTGTGCTAAAGCAGGAGCGTCGTTGATGCCATCGCCGGCCATGGCCACAACTGCACCTTTGGCTTGCAACTCTTTGATGATGGCCGCTTTATCGGCAGGCAATAGAGCGGCGCGCACGTCTTTGATGCCGACGGCGTCCGCAATTGCTTGAGCTGTTTCGGCTTTGTCACCCGTGGCAAGCACAACAGTGATGCCGGAGCGCTGTAACTCCTTAATGGACGTGACGGAATCCGCTCGCAATTTGTCCGCGAATTCCAATCGTCCCTGGCATTGTCCATCGATTGAGATATATATTTCGCTGGCTGCCTTCGACGAGTCGAATGGCGCATTGCCACCAGCAAAGGACTTGGTACCAAGTGTGATTACTCGACCATCCACTTTTCCTGAGACACCTTCACCAGGCGTAGCGGCAAAGTCTTTGCAGGCAAGTGTTGCACCTTTACGTTCTCCATTAGCGGCGAGCACGGCTTTAGCCAGCGGATGTTCGCTGTGTGACTCGACAGAAGCAGCGAGTGTTAGGAGTTCGTCTTCGTTAAGAGTTCCTGCTGGAACAACTGAGACTAACCCCATCTTGCCTTCGGTGAGCGTTCCTGTTTTGTCAATTACCAGAGTGTTTATCTGCGAAAGTGCCTCTAACGACGAAGCGTCTTTGAACAACACACCAGCTTTGGCAGCTCTGCCTGCGGCGACAATTACTGACATGGGAGTAGCCAATCCCAGCGCGCATGGGCAGGCAATAACAAGAACAGCCACAGCCATGGTCATGGCTTGAACAACAGCCATACCGTTGAGTAGCCAGATTGCAAACGTAAGCAAGGCAACGACAACGACTACCGGCACAAAAACACTTGCTACTTTATCCACGAGCTTCTGCACAGGCAACTTGCTGCGTTGAGCGTGACCAACCAAGTTGATTATCTGTGCTAACAAAGTGTCGTTGCCGACATGTTTCACTTCGACAAGCAGGCTGCTGTTAGAGTTGATTGTGCCCGCTGACACCAGACCGCCGGCAGTTTTCAAAACCGCCGCTGGTTCCCCTGTGAGCATGCTTTCGTCAACATAGCTTTCACCTTCAAGCACTGTTCCGTCGACTGGAATGCGCTCGCCTGGTTTGACGCGCACTTCGGCGCCGACAGGTATCTCGGCGATCTTCATCACCAACGGACTTCCATCTGGCAGTACGACAGTTGCTTCACTCGGCATCAAGGAGACAAGCTCTTTTACCGCGCTGGCACTTTGTACTCTCGCTTTGGCTTCCAGCAATTGCCCGAACCAAGCGAGTGTTGTAATCACAGCCGCGGATTCAAAGTAAAGCATTTGTGTCGTCAGAAGACTGGCCACGCTATAGACATACGGAATGACAATACCCAGTGACAGAAGCGTAAACATATTGAGCGCTTTGTTTTTTACGGACTGCCAACCGCGATGAATGAACGGTTGAGCGATCCACAATACAACCGGTGTTGCAAGAGCAAATTGCAGCCAGTTGTTTGCCGTCGGCGATAGAGCATGCAGCGCGGCAATCCCCAGCATGTGCGACATGCTCAGGACTACAAGCGGAACCGTCAGCAATACGCTGTAGGCAAGACGCTTCTTAATTCCGGCAACTTCCGCATCTGCTGAATCATCGGCGCCAGGCATCATCGGCTCGAGACTCATGCCGCACAAAGGACAATCTGCCGGTTTGTCACTAACTATTTCCGGGTGCATCGGACATGTATAGCCGCTGCCGGAGGGAGCCTCTTTAGGCATTTCCTTCTTGCGATTCGGATTGAGATACATTTCCGGATCAGCTTTGAATTTTTCAGCGCAGCCCACGTAGCAGAAGTAGTACTGCCGGCCCAAGTGTTCAACTTGGGCCTTTGCAGATTTCGCCTCTACGGTCATGCCGCAGACGGGGTCTTTATGGGACTGTGACGATTCATCTTTGCCGCCGCCGCAGCATGATTTTGAATCTTCAGTCATTGAGTTTCTCCCGAATTGTTTTCAAGGTGAGGGGTGCGACTTGAGTTTGGGTCATCATAGCAGGACGTTGCTTTATCTCGGACATCGAGTGGTCCATGTTTGGCATCAATGCCATCGGCCATGTCGTCATGATAAACATAGCCACACCCATCGACAGGTGAGAGATGTCCGAGCCGAGATAAAACAACTTAGGACTTTTCAGGTCGTGATAAAGCTCGTAAGTGTAGTAGCCGGCGAACCAGAGCCAGAAGGCTTGTTGGAGATATACGAACCAAGCGCCAAGGTCAACGGGATGAAACATCAAAGCCATGCCGCCTAACATGCCGACATGCGCCCAATCCCACCACCAGACATTGTACGGAAGAGAACGTCCATAAGTGATCGCTCGTAACAAAAACCAGGCGCAGCCGAAGCATAGGGTAAGCGTCCAGGCGCTTGCTGATATGGGAAGTAGCGCAGGTGCAAGCATCGATGCCATCGACAACATGCAGATGCCGTGTCCAATTTCGTTTTCCCAATCTGCATAGCCGTAGACGGATTTTACTTTCGCGGCCGCAAACAGGCGATAGATGTAAAAGGCGAAGCCGGCGAAGAAAAATCCGGCTAAGGCAAAGAGCAACCACTCAGGGCTTGTGTTCATGTTGTGGCAACAGGTGTGATCCATAATTGTTTCCTCGTTGTCTGTAGTGTTTGTCATTCCGAACGCAGTGAGGAATCTGCCGTATCGGATCGTATGTTCTTGTTGATTAACAAAAACAGCGGATCGCTACGGCAGATTCTTCGCTAGCGCTCAGAATGACAAATGGGGAATGGGTGTCTAGACGGCGACTGCGAGTGTTTGATAGAGTCCTTCTCGCTGAATGATCTTATGGACCGCCGGCGGTATGTAATACTCGATGGATCGGTCGATTTCGTTTAATTGGCGTACCTTGGTGCTTGAGATCGAGTGCATTGGGCAGAGGATTCGTTCAATGGTCGCTTGCGGCATCTGGTTGCGCCAGTGATCTAGGAGTCCCTCATCATCTCCACAGTCATCGTCAGCGGTTTGTCTGGCAGCAATTAGCAAACGGCACTTGAATATTTCGTCCGTGCCACCCTGCCAACTGGCAAGGCCTGCTACATTATCTTCTCCAAGGATAAGATTGAATTTTGCCTTGGGTCCTAATTCCTCACGCAACTGTCTGAGTGTATCGTTGGTATAGGAAAACGCTGGACGATCAGCTTCTAATCTAGTGACATAGGAGCGAGGATTCGATTTCGTGGCAGCCTTTGTCATCCGTATGCGAAGGTCTCCGCTGATCGTATGAGGCTTATGCGGCGGAGCGCCGTTCGGTACCCATAAGGTAACGTGACTTTTGGTCTGCTCCATTGCACTTTGGGCAATGATCAAGTGACCGTAGTGAATTGGATTGAAGGTACCACCGCTAAAGATGATTTCTACGTATCCAAATTCTTCTTCGATTTTTTTGAATGCTCTTTTAATCCATGGTTCAAGAGTTGTTGAATGTTTTGGCATGTGCTTAACCTCTTGGGCGTAGAAAAGAATGGTGCATTGAACTCAGGACTGTCACTCTGAGTAAGGAGACGACACTAAATGTGTCGTCGGGCGAAGCGTCTCGGCCGTTAAGGCACGAGATTCTTCGCCTCTGGCTCAGAATGACAATCCACGTCTTTGCTTTTCTGGTCTATGGACCTAGTTATCTAGTTGCCGAATCTTGCCGGTCTTGCTGATCACGTAAGTGTCCTTGCCGACTTTGAGAACGTAACCACGCTTGCTCGCGTCATAGACCGCATCCATTTGTTTCTGGATGTAATAGCGAGTGAGTTCGGTTTTCGATACGTTGACGTAGTGACGTGTGACCATTACGTCGTATGTGTTGTTGCTTTCGTTCAGCTTCAGCGGAGTTACCTTGCGTTTGTCCATGTTCTCCTTGTCGAAGTTCTGGATCTTTTCAGTTTGACGCCCGGAGTTGACTTCGTCTTTCGGCTGTTCTGATGGTTGTTCCGGTTTAGGAGAGCAGGTGCTCTTAGACGGATTTTTCACCTCTTCCGAAGTTTTGCAATCGCCGATACCTAACGGGAAGGACTCACCATCAATGTCGACAACCCAATCTTTGTGTAGGCTGCTGTAGCAGGCATGTTTTTCACGTTCAACCGAATATATTTCGGTTTCCAGTGGCATTTCGTGTTCGTAGTGTTGTTCAACGCGAACTGTCAGGTTTTTGCGATCAAGACTCCATCCGGTGGCAGTAACCTTGCGCAGGCTTTTGTCTTCGTCGTCCTTGCCCGAAATCATGTCGTGACGTATTCCCAGGTCGTGCTGAGGTTTACGCGCTAATGGCTCAACAGTCTTGTTGGCGGTTACGTGATACCACTGATTGCCCATGCTGAATACCCAACCGTCTAGCGATGAAACGGTTCCGGCAGTAGTTGCCGTTGACGTATTCAAGAATTCGGTTACATATGTCGTTTGGCGAGTGAGCAGCCGCGCGACGTGAACCGAGATTGTTTGTCCATCGAAAGATGGGCGTCCTACTTCAAACCTCCGATTGGCGGTAAGTTCGTAGAAGGACGATAAGTCCGTGTTGGCAGGCAGTTTGCTCAGTGTTACTTCAGGACGTTTCGAACGCTTCTCGATCTTATAGGGGTTCTGGAAACGAAAGAGCACGT
>SBAT01000440.1 GCA_005240105.1 Chloroflexota bacterium | reverse complement strand
TGAGTCCATTGCCCTCAAAGCCGGGCAGACCCAAGCCGAGGAAGTTAACAAGGAACTGCGGGATGGTCTGGCCAATTACCGCTCGGACAAGGGCATCGAACGCCTGGCCAGGGAAAGATTAAATCTGGCGGGACCAGACGAGATTGTGGTCCGGATAGGCAAATAGATTAAATTAGGCGGTCCCCGAGGCCAGAAAAACCCCAAAACAAGACACAGGGCCGTAGCAGGCGGCAACCTGTGTCTGAAGTTCGAAGTATTAGTTAGTCTACTTAGTTAGCGGACGATCGCTCTCGATAGCCAGAACGAGCGCATTTGCCGATATGAATTCAGCAATTGCGTTTTAATCAAATGCGTATTTGGTGCTACGAGAACTCTAGGAGCCGTTGCCGGCGCCCGTGCTGGTCCTAATACAAGAGGACCACTAGCAAAACTGGATGTGGCAAATAAGGTCAAACCAAACACCCCGGCTAATGCCCCTGCTGCTAATAGGCGTTTATATTGAATCATGGATAACCTCCGAACTTCGTTTTAAGAAGGGCTGGAAAAAAGTTGCGACTGATATTGACGCATTCCTGTGTAGTAAACCTTGACTACATAATATCACGGTAGTCAAGATACCGGAAGATGGGGAAAACACTGGTGTTTTGGGCATTTAGCTCGTATATGCTCTTATGTATATAGATAGGGAAAATTGCAGTGTCTTTTGACGTCATCCTAATCCTGGTTTGTTCGATTTTGGGGCTTATGGCGCATGGCTCCAAAAAGGTGCCGTGGCTCACCAAGCTTCTGCGCGTTGTGATTTTTGGCTTTTTCCTTTTCTGGGCATTCTCCGCCTTTACAGGCGAACTTTTCAGTAATCAGTCTGCTTGGCAGTTGGGCGTTACCAAGCTTTTAGCGGCTTTCACACTTGGGCTTTTGTTCATCAATGTTCGCAAGGGTCTGTCAGTGGTCTTTAGCGTTACCGAGAACATAGTTTCAGGACAGGCTTTCCTTGCTTTGTATAAGAAGGCAGACGCGGCAAAAGCATTTCTGTCTGAGCGCATTTTTGTTCCAAGTTCTATTCCTCACATGGTGGCATTTTTCATCTATGTAAATGCTGTTGCTTTCATGTTGAGTAGCATTGATCCCAATTCGGGAAAAATGCCGATGTTGCCGATACCTTTGCCTGTGCCAATGGATCAGCTCTTTACCTATAACGGATTTGGCCTTGTGTTGGTTTCTATCTGTGGTGTTGGTATTCTGGTTGCCCGCAAACCAAGGGAAGTCGCCTCTCGTCTTGCCTGGGCAAAACCGACATGGGCACAAGTTGGCATTGGAGTAGGTCTAATACTTTTTGCTTTTGGCTACGATTATGTATGGTCACTATTTACGCACCAGATGGGGGGAGACCTAGGGGGCAAACTAGCTAACTACAATGCTGGTACCTTCACTGCAGGTGGTGGCTTCGGGGCATCAATAATCCTTGCCGTTGCTGTTGCCTTATGTGCCGGTATTGGCGAGGAGACACTAATTAGAGGTGCTCTGCAGCCCGCCTTCGGTATTTTGCCGGCGGCTATTTTGCATGGACTGCTGCATGGACAGTTTAGTCATGCGCCGCTATTTATGGTCCAAGTAGCCGGCTGGTCTACGGCAATGGGCATTGTGAAACGCTACACAAATACGACGACAACAATCATTGGCCATGCCGGCTTTAACCTGGCGACGACATTCTTGTTTGCATTTAATCCTTGATTGATAATGCCGATTGGGATCGCAAGAAATATCAAAAAACTCTGGGTGAGATTGGCTAGACTTGGTCTGTTGGTATATGGACTACATTGAACGAATTCAAGCGGCGATAGATTTTATAGAGGAGCGTCTTTGCCAAGACGTGAATCCAGCCGATGTATGTGCTGCAATTGGATTTTCCGAATATCATTTTCACAGAGTATTTCAAGGAATGCTTGGTGAATCTGTGGCGGCTTACATGCGTAAGAGAAGATTGTCGGAGGCGGCGAAGCAATTACGAAGCTCGTCGAGCGCCATACTGGACATCGCTCTTTCCAGTCAGTTTGATTCGCAAGAGTCTTTCACACGCGCTTTTAAGAAGATGTTCGGTGTCAGTCCCAACCAATTTAGGAAAAATGGATCAGACACAGCCAGCTATTTTAAGAAGAGGACGAATATAGACATGATTGAACATTTGCAAAAAGGAGTTCCGCTGGAGCCAACGTACAAGGAATTTGAGGGTGCGACTGTAATTGGCATGGCCGGTGGATTTGCTCAAGGTGAGCACAAGGAAATTGAGCAGCTTTGGAACGAGTTTAAAGAACGAATGACTGAGATAAGGAATGTGCAACCAGGTGCTTTTGGTGTCTGCATGCCGTCGCACCAGGATGTGCCGAAGAAGGAAGGGCAGACATTTGTTTATATGGCAGCCTTGCCTGTGAGCTCGGTTGCAACTATTCCGCAAGGAATGACCGTTTGCGAAATTCCTAAAGGGAAATATGCAGTATTCACACACAAAGGATCGCTGGATACTTTGCCGCATACAGTGAATTACATCTGGGGTACTTGGGTTCCGCAGAATGTTGACGCCGACAAACAGAGGAATGCCGTTGATTTCGAACTCTACGACGAGCGCTTTCATCC
>SBAT01000174.1 GCA_005240105.1 Chloroflexota bacterium | reverse complement strand
TCTAGTTTGCGCTTGCTGGTGCTAGCCGTTTCATGGCCATGAAAAGCCAGCCGTGCAGGACCATGCTGCAAACATCACAAAAGTCCAATACATCAAGCGCGATGCGTATTGGTAGGGTTTTGGCAATTGGTATTGCCTTCCCAACGGCTTCCACAACCAGTTGTTTGGTCGCAGCGAGCGTTTCAGTCAGCTCCGGCTTATTCTTCAACAGCTCATCGAGCTTTTGGTGCGCCTTGTCTATTAGTGATGAGAAGAAGGCGCGAATTTTAGCGAATATTTTCATAGGGGTTACCTCTTTTTTGAAAGTCTAGTGCGTAAATTCTCGTGTGATGTATGTCTCCGCATCGGTAAGTTCGAATGCAGCAAGAAGCCGGTAATCCGAACCCTTGCGGCCTATTAGTAGGGGGTCGGCTGCGGGGACAGAGATTATTTCCAGTGAGTCGTGTTGCCAATCTGGAATCTCAGCGACGAAGAACATCTCGTCGAAGAGGAATTGGAAGTGTTCGATTTTCTTTTTGACTTCAGCGGGGAGAAAGTGACCGAATGTGGCCGTGAAAGTAGCGGTGACCTTGGAGTCTGTTGGCCAGGATATTGCACTTATGTCGAGCAAGCGTTTAACTGCTGGAGTAGGGGACGAAGGCGCGCCTGAATAAATCCAACCAGTATCGTATTGATTTCTCTGTGAAGGCATCATCCCGAAAACACTATCGTCAAAATAGTGCGTCAGGCTGTTGATCAACAATTCCTTGTCTTTGTCATTGAAGAATTGTAGATAGCTTTTAGGTTCGACAGTTAACCAGTCCCCCCTGTCAAACACTTCTAAATTAAGGTGTGCAGTGTCTTGTTCCTTGTCAGACCTAGAAGAACGGACGGACTTGGTGTATGTAAGAGAGAACGTGTCTGTTGTCAGATCAGAACTGAACAGAGCCCAGCGCGGTTTGCGCTCGACTGTTCGATTGATAAAGCTCATGTCTATTGTGGGAAATAGGCTATCAACCAATAGGTCGTAGTCGGTGAATTTGTAGAGTTGTTGAAAATAGAGAGTCTCAATTGTCTTTCGCAGATGCGGCTGTTGTCCGGGTTCTAGCCGAGCAAGCAAAGAGTCGCGTCTCTCATCTACTCGAGTTTTGAATGTGTAGAACCAGTTGAGCAAATTGTCTTTTTCGACTTTTGAGTGGGTGGTGCATGGTGTCGCGTAGTGTTTCACAACGTCGTCGAAAGTAATTTCTCCGGTGATCATGGTATGTGTCTCCATAGCTAAGTGGGAAAGTGAGTGACACTGGGAATGTGTCACAATGCAAATGTGCTTACGCTTCTTTCCAGTATGAACACTGGAGTATGGCGAAGTAGGAATAGTGCTTTGTAGATCTCATCTACATTGCCCATAGTCGCGACCTTTATGCCGTCGCTGCGATAAACGAAGACCATTCTTTTAGATGTTGCACTTAAGGCAGCTTGTAGTGCTACGATGTCGTCGCTTGGGTTTGATGGTATGTTGGCCGCATCACTTGGATAATCAATGTGATCGACTGCTTCTACCAAAATGCTCTTGATCTTGTTGACGAAGTGTGTCGCGTAAAACATTTGCCCAGATGGTGCTGAGCAGAAGACACGTTCGCCGGAAATGCCGAAATGGAGAAAGTCGTCCTCTAATGCGCGCGCTGCGGCGATTAGCATAGAGGCGACTTTGTGGGTGTTATTAGTCATGGTTAGCTTTGCCTTGATTACCAATTATTTGCGTCGTACGTTGTCAGCCATTTCGCCGTAAGCACGGTTACGCTTCGATGTCCTGCCATTTGATTGGCCAGCTCTGGCGATCATTTAAGAGCCAGACAAATTTGACTCCAGGCAGTCTTGATATGAATGCTAACTGCAGTCTTGATATATTTCCCTGCAGAGCGAAGGTTTCGCCAGTGATGCCAGTGCCGTACCAGTCTTTGAGCTGAGAAGCTTGTCTTTGAATTTCTCGCAGTGCGTATGGCGAAACGTAACCGGCTTTTTCGTCAAACGTAATATGTACCGGCAGAAAAAAGTGTGTGTCTTGAGGCGGTGAATTGCGATCGTACTTTGCGAGCAGTCGTAGATCGACACTGGTGCGATTCAAAGGACCGCCGCCTCCATAGCTATAGTCTAAGTGTCCAAATCCAGATGTGTCAGCCATGATGTTGTTCCTCGGTGAATATGGTGTTGATTTAAGAGCGAGCCTGTATGCCCAGGTGCCTGCTGATGGAAGTCGCTCATGATCAGCAGGCTTCTGTCTGCGCGAGATGTTAGCCCTGTGGTGCTCAATCAGTGTCTCTAAGACGGTTTCGTGCCTTAGCTGGATGTATGTGACTCGACGTCGGGTTCAACGGAGCTTACGTTCGGATTGGTTGCTAGCAGATCAGCAACTGCCTGGGTGCATTCCAGGGAGACGACTTTGGTCCCTGCTAATTCCAAGAATTGAATGCTACCGTAATTGATCGGTCTTTCTTCTCCGGTGTTGACAAGAAGCAGGTGAGCTCTGAACGATAGGACATCTGCCCCATCCTTCAGCGTAATCAGGAAGTATTGTTTTGCTTGTGTGGACATGGGACTAGTCTCCGAAAAAAAATGGGAAGCGTCAGTGATTATTTGCGTAGCGCTTTGATGTCGTCAGGCAGGCGGAACTTTCAGTCTGCGCCGACTAGTAGATGCGAATTGGGCGTTTATTAGGGTCGCGCTTTACGACTGTGAAGCGATGTAAGATGCCTGCAGGAGTCACATAGGTGCCTGAGGCGATGCAGTTGTCCTCTGCGAACGTGATGGATGTAATCTTTCCGCATTGTGTGATGTTGCGAAGTGCTTCGCCAAATGTGTTGAAAGGTCCGGATTCTGTTCGCGCGAAAACGTAGGGACATGAGGGCCTACTGCTGCGATGAGAAATGAAATAGGCAGTCCCGCTATTCATAAGCTTTAGGACTGTTATCCGCAGATCCAAACGTCACGTCCGAACTCGGATAGAACTTTACTCCTGGAATGTTCGGCTTTTCCGGTGCTTCGCACTCCAAAACAATTTCGTCGCCCTCCAGGATTGCTACAAATTCATCAGACTCCCCTACCGTCACTCCGGGCATATTCTTTAGCGTTTGTAAGACACTCGTGTAGGCTTCAAGTTTCATGGTTGCTAAGTACTTAGGCATAGTCATTTTTCCTCTGCGGTTGCTGTAGTGGAATAAATGCGCAGGTGCCTGCTGATTGAAGTCGCTCATACAAGCGGGATCAGCAGGCATCTAGGCATGGGATGTTAGCCGAACCACGGGTGGCGAATGCGGTTTGGGTCGTATTTGTCTGTGCCTAAGACTGAGCCGTCGGATTTGAAGAAGACATATTCTCTTTCGTCTCCGTCTGGTCGGGTTGTTTGGATGACGCCTCTAGGCAGGAGTAGTCGTTTGCAGGTGCTGCACTCTACTGCTGGGCCAATTAGATATGACACTTTTCCGCAAAGGCAGCGGCCCTCGTTGCGTCTGAGACGTTCGGGTTGATTCTCTTTTGGTTGCCTGTTCATGGGAGGACTCCATTTGTGGGATCGTCACATCCCGGGTGGTAGACGCGGGATGTGACTGCGTGGTTGCTATATGGCTCTGGTGTCGTCGTCGGTGTTGGCGGCGGGAGCAGAGTCAGCTTGTGGTTCATCGTCTGGGGATACTGGTTCAGACGAAGTGGGGGTTTCGGTTTCGTCGACTTGCCTTTTGAGGGCGGCAAGGGCTTCGAGGCTTGGCCAAATGACGGATTTCATTTCCTCGAGTTCGTATTTGCCGATCTCGCCGCGTTCGTAACGGCGACAAACGTCTTCCCAGAGGGCGAAGAGTTTCTTGGGGTCGGCGATTACGCGTGCTCTTTGTTGGAACTCAATCAGGTCGAATGAGTCCTTGTTGTATTTGGTCATGGACATGTCTCCTTGTATTTGTTTTGTCATGCTGAGCCCTTCGCAGACACAACAACTTCGTTATGAAATCGATGTGTCCGCTCAGGGCAGGCTCTGCGAAGCATCTGCCGCTAGTGTGCGGAGAGCGTGTTGTTTGCGATTAACGTCGGATCGCTGCGGTAGATTTCTCGACTTCGGCTTCGCCTCCGCTCGAAATGACAAAAAGGGGATTACTTGCAGTGCTGTTTTGCGGGCAGCAGTTTGGTTGTCGCTTGCTTCGCTTTTGTTTGCTTAGCCTTTGATTGCTTTGCCTTCTTCGCTCGACGTTGCTTGGCTTGGTTGGCCATGGCCATCTTGCGGTAGGAGAGCAGTTCGCAAGTTGTCGGCTTGCCTTCACTGCCTCTGTAGGCGGCGTTTAGGATCTTCTGAGCTAGGGCTTTGACGTCTTTGCTTGCTTTTGGATCTTCGACGTCGGATGGGATAAGCGTTTCGAGTTCGAAGTAGAAGCCGTT
>SBAT01000246.1 GCA_005240105.1 Chloroflexota bacterium | reverse complement strand
TTTTCAATTTATCTGGCTTGCCGTGACCTGGCGCCAATTTGCGAATTGCCGCTGCCGCAAATTTTCCATTTCGATGGAAAGGGTTTTGGTAGCCTATGGTTATCCGTGAAGGACAGACCACCTGTAGATATCTTCGGTCTTGAAGGAAAGTTTGATCTCGTGCATCTGGAGAGATCGTATTCAGCTGTGATCACAAATCCACCTTATCTTAGTCACCGGCTAATGCCGAAGGAATTAGCTTCTTTCGTTAAGCAGGCTTATCCGGCAGGGCGCTTTGATTTGTACGCTGCTTTTCTCAAGCTGTCTATGAACCTTATGGCTGACAGCGGCGTATTTGCCCTCATCTGCCAGCAGAGCTTTATGTCGATTAGTCGCTATGAGGAATTGAGAAAAGAGTTGCTGGATAGATTCGCCCTTAAGGTGCTAGTGCAACTAGGTTCCGGAGTTTTCGCTTCACGCAAGGGCGAAAAGGTAAGCAATGCAATTATTGTTGCTCAATCAAGAGTAAGTTCAGAAGATATTACTGAAGGCTGGAGAATACTCACTGCCGGTGAACAAGTGACTGCTCAAAGGCTTGGAATTAGGCAGTTGCCGAAACTAGAAAACAGAACTCGGTCATTTCAAAAGTTTCCCGGCAAGCAGTTTGCATTCTGGTGCCCTGATGAGATATTGCCTTTGTTTGAGCTGCCGGCGCTGGAATCCGAGGGCACGGGAATTGAGTCAAGCAATGGCTTGTTTACTTGTAATAACAAGCAATTTCTCAAGTTCTTTTGGCAAATCGAAGAAAACGAAGCATGCCACTTTGTGCCCTACGATAAAGGTGGCGGTCACAAGTGGTATTACACAACACCTATTATGCTTAACTGGCAAGACAATGGTGATGTTATTCGTGCTTACCGGAAAGAGCGGGGACAATCCGTTGCCCTGCCTGGTGAGCGGCACTACTTTAAACCTGGCGTTACTTATTCTTATATCGGTACACGCGGTTTTAAGGCCAGACTATTGTCGCCAGGCAGTGTTTTTGATGTGGCTAGCTCTGCTTTATTCTCCGATGACCCAATATATTTACTAGGTTTTTTAAACTCATCACTGGTTCGTTTCCTTTTAGGGCTGCTTAACCCAACCATAAATTTCCAGATTGGTGATTTACGAAGGCTGCCATACAAAAAACCTTCTGAGAAAGTGAGAAAGGCTGTTAGCGAAGCTGTAAGCCAGGCTATTGAACTTGCCCGACAGTGTGAAACGTATGACCGCCGGTCACCACAGTACTTAGGACCGGTTCTGCTTCGCTATGTTAATCAAGACGCAAGCCAAACCCAATTGGAAAAGGCTTGTCACTTGCACAGGTTGAATCTAACGAAATTAAACGAGCGGGAGGCCGCTTTACAGAAAAATATTGATGATGCAATTTTTCAACACTACGGTGTCAGTGATGAGACAAGGGCATTAATTGAAATTGACCCGTGGGTTGTCCGCACGAAATTTATTAGTGAACTACCAACGGATAAACAATTGCTGGCAGAGCTTACCGCGGATCTGACAGCCTGCTTAGCTGTTCCTCGCATTCACGAAGCAAGATAGATCGCGATGTCTCGTCAACTGTTTTTGAGGCTCTGGCATTCGCTTGCAGCAGTTTGTAGTAACGTTTTGACTCTGCCCAGTTCTCCAGCACCAAGAAGGAAGAGGCGATCTCTTGTTGCAGAGTAAGCGCTTTAGGCGACGCCTCCCCATTTTTACCCTTCTCTGATTGCAATGCCTTTTGATATCGAACAATCGTCTCGGCAACCTGAGCTCGCAATCTAGCAAGATCCCCTGCATTCTCATTCTTCTGCCGCGATAGTTGGTCTGCCGTCATAGGACCGAGCATGCCACCGTTTATGGTGCTGCCTTTAGCTATATTGCCAGTCGTCGTGCGACCAATCACCCAGTATTTTTCATGATAGGGTCCGTTGGGACCAGATGCGTAGTCGCCGCCATTGTGATTAATCAACATCTCACGAGTAACAAGCGTTCCCTTGGAAATGCCAGACCGGGCACAAACTTTGTCATGACCGCCTGTCTCATCGTCCCAGGGATCTTCCTTGGCTATGGCAACGCCTTCAGGCAGCGATGTACCAAGCTGCAAGAATAGTGCTGTAGCAGTCAGGAAAGCGACTCTTCTGATGAACATCATTTCAAAGCGCCTCGTTTAGGGCGCATGAATAGTTCGAATAGAGCCGGTATTGTCAGCAACGTAAAGGCTGTGCTTGAAACGAGCCCGCCGACGATAACAATGGCCAACGGTTGTTCAAGCTCACGACCTGCTCCGCCGAACAGCGCCAACGGCAGCATACCTAAAGCGGCAGTTATGGCCGTCATTAAGACGGGCGCAAGGCGGTCAACCGCCCCCTGATAAAGTGCCTCGTCGAACGGCATGTTTTTATCAACAAGAGTTTTTATATGCGTAACCAGCAGAATTGAGTTGCGTGCTGAGATGCCAAACAAGCTTATGAAGCCGATTAGAGAACCGATGCTCAAAACATTGCCGGTTAATGCCACGGCAAGAATTCCACCAATTGCCGCCAGTGGCAAGTTGCTGGCAATGAGAAATGTTGCCTTCCAGGATCCAAGTCCTTTGTTCAACAGAAGCAGAATTCCCACGAATGACAAAAGAGACATCCAGATGAGGTTGCTGCTTGCTTGTTGTTGAGCCTCGTATTGTCCGGCATAGTGGATGTAATAGCCGGCAGGCAGTTTGACCTGCTGTTCAATTTTGAGCTTTGCGTCATTTACTACCGATACCACATCGCGACCGTTGGTGTTGGCTTGTACAACAATCCGGCGGGCAACGTTTTCTCTGATGATTGCGTTTGGACCGGGCACCTCTTCAATGGTGGCCAGATCGGAAATACGTATGCGAGCGCCATCGGGTGTATCGATAAAAGTTTGCTTGATCAAATCCAGGTTGTGCCTGGAGTCTTCGTCCAGCCAGACTTTTAGGCCGAACAATCTTTGTCCATCAAGAACTTGAGAAACAATTTTGCCATTGAAGGCTGTGGATATAAGCTCTGATACGTCCTCAGCAGTCAGTCCATAGCGAGCAGCGGCTGTTCTATTGATGCGCACGACAATTTCCGGTGTTAAAACCTGTGACTCGGTTTTTACATCAACAGCGCCTTTTACGCCGGACAAAACCTCTTGCACTGATTGAGCGAGGGTGCGCAATGTAGTTAGATCGGGACCGAATATTTTAATAGCAATGTCTGCCCGCGTGCCGCCTGATAGCACGTCGTCCATGCGGTGCGCAATGAAGGAGCCGATATCAAAAGCAGTTCCGGGGATTTCAGCTAAGTGCCCGCGCAGATCGGCAAGGATTTTTGAGAGTGGGCGATTACTCTCTTTGAGGTGCAGATCGAATTCACTAAAGTGGGGTCCGCCTGCGTCATCATCAAGCTCGGCGCGGCCAACTCGTTGTCCAACTGCTACGACGTCAGGATGATTGAGCAGATTTTTTTCTAGGGCGATACCCATGCGTTTGGAAGCATCCAGGCTTTGCCCGGGAAGTCCGGTGGCGGCAATGATCAAATTGAGTTCGCGAAACTCCGGCAAGAAAGTCTGGCCCATAAAAGGCACCAGGGAAAGTGTGGTCAGGAACACTGTGAGTGAAAAGATTGCCACCATGCGCGGTTGTTCCATTACCCTGTGCAGCAAGCTGCCGTATTTCTCCTTTAGGTAATGAACAGTGATAGGCTCCCTTTTGGGTAGCTGTTCCTTTTTGCTCAAGAAATACACGCAGAGGGCAGGCGTAACGGTGAGAGCGACCAATAAGCTGGATAGGGTAGCAACTATGTATGAGAAGGCTAGTGGCGTGAATATTTTGCCCTCTACTCCCGACAATACAAAGACAGGCAGAAACACCAGGGCCACCACAAAAGTGGCGTAGACAACCGACGAGCGTACTTCGCGGCAAGCCATATAGATAACGGAAATTGCCGGCTTGGGGTTGTCTGACAAACTGTTTTCCCTGAGACGCCTGTAGACGTTCTCCACATCAACAATAGCGTCGTCGACAACCTCGCCTACGGCAATCGCCAGACCGCCCAGGGTCATTGTGTTGATGCTGCCGCCTGTTGCCTTGATAGCTAGAACGGCGGAAAGCAGGGAAAGCGGGATAGCCGTTAAGCTAATTGCGGCCGTTCGCCAATTCAGCAAGAAACACCACAAGACGGCGACCACGAGAACGCCGCCCAGACATATGGCAAAGAGGACGTTGTTTATGGAGGTATCAATAAACTCTGCCTGTTCGAAGATGTAGTGAACTTTGACGTCTTTGGGCAAGGACAGTTGCAATTCGGCAATTGCCTTTTTTACTTGCTTGGTGACTAGAAGCGTATTGGCCCAAGGTTGTTTGGTAATAATGATCTCAATGCCGGTGTCGCCATTGATGGTGGCGTCGCCTATCTTGAATGCCGAACCAATTTTTACCTCTGCAATATGTCTAAGCAATATTGGCGTACCGCCCCTTACAAGGACAACCGAATCGGCTAAGTCTTCAATGTTTTGGATTCTGCCTACGCCGCGGATGCTTAATTGACGATCGGGGCGGACAAGGTAGCCGCCTGGAGCAACAGAGTTGGCTTTTTCTACTGCTTGCACTACCTGGTTAAGCGTCACATCGTAAGACCTCAGTTTGTCCGGGTGTACGAGTACCTGGAACTCCTTCTTGTCTCCACCCATTACTATCACCCTGGCCACACCTGGTACGGCCAATACGCGATTGCGGATATCCCAGTCTGCTAGTGTTCGTAATTCCATTGGAGATGTAACTTGCGATGTCAGACCAATTTTTAAAATGTCACCCACGACTGACATTGGCGGCAGCATAATTGGCGGGCCAACCCCATCGGGCAATTTTGGCAATACAGTTTGAATTCTTTCGTTTACCAATTGGCGAGCCAAATATAGATTGGTCCCGTAATTGAAGATAACTGTAATTACCGAAACTCCAGGAAGCGATAGTGACTTGACCATGTTTACGCCGGGTGTGCCATACAGGGCAATCTCCAAAGGCATAGACACGACAGGCTCAACTTCGGAAGGCACAAGACCAGGTGCTTCTGTTTGAATGGTTATTTGCGGTGGGGCAAATTCCGGTACAACGTCCACATCCATCTGCGTCGATAAGTAAAGCCCTGAAACAACAAGTACGACGGCCAAGACAATGACGATAAAGCGATTGGCTATTGACCATTTGATAACTTGATTCAGCATTTTAAGCTTCTAGCCTTTGGCTATTCTTTCGCTGTCGTTGGAGCTGTCACTGGGGCGTGCTTGCAATTGATGGTTCTCGCGAACGGATTTTTTAGAAAGCCTTGAGACTAATAGACCGAGAAGGAAGGAAATGATGACGGCAATAGCGACAAGTTGTACATGCCAGGCTTGACCGTCATTGGCGCTGTCGTTTCCCTCGTCATGACTTATTATGCGTTCGCCTTCAGTTGGTTGAGCAAACAGTTCTTCGCGCCCACCCAATTTCAATAGTTCGGCTGCTAACTGAAATGCCCCTTCAACAATGACATGTTGCCCTTCGCGCACGCCGGCAAGGATTTCGACTTGGTCTCCAAGACTTCTACCAGTCTTAACTCTGGTTGGTTGGTAACCTTCTTTCGTTTCGATGAATGCTAAAGTGTGGCCGGTGCTGTCCACAAGCGCTTCTTTGGGGAGCATAATTGTTTGCACAGGAGCTGACGTCTGGATATGTAATTGTGCATACATGTCAGGTTTCAATCGTTGACCGGGATTAACAATCTCTGCTCTCACGGGCAGGGTTCTTTTCTCGGGATCCATTTCCGTGCCGAGATATGTGAGGATGCCGTGGAATGTTTCACGTGGATAAGAAGCAACGCTTAAAGAGACGGATTGCCCAGTCGTCATGCGTGAAACATCGTCTTCGTAAATATCTGCTGTTGCCCATACTTTGCTCAAATTGCTTATTTTAAAAAGTTCAACACTGGTATCAACCGATTGGCCGATACTGGCAGACACTTGTGCCACCATTCCTTCTCTGCTGGCTAGCACCGGTACAGTCAGTATTGTTCGGCTGGTCCTGAACATTTCTTTCAGTCTGGCGTCGCTGACCCCTAATTGGCCTAAGCGATGGCTTAACGAATCATAGATGATATTGAGTTTCGCCTTGAGTGCGCGCAGGACAATGTCCCGTTTTTCAGTGGCTGCTTTCAAGCGGCTTTCGGCAAGCTTGGACTCAGCAGTAGCTTCCTGCCAGGCACGCTGGGCGGCAATACCTTCGGCAAATAGTTTCTCGTTACGTTTGACTTCGATCTGAGCCAGGTCGTATTGCGTTTGATTTTGTTTGATTTCAGCATCCAACTCGGCTTTGGTTTCGGCAATTTGATATTCCAGTTCCGTCTTTTGCTTCAAGGCCTCGGATGCTAGCTCGTTAATATCAGGGCTGTCCAGAAGGAGCAAGGGCTGTCTGGCACTTACGTGTTCGCCCTGCTTAACCAAGATGTTGATAATGCGTCCTGATACTAAAGAATGCTGCTCGAATTGCCATGTTGGGATTGCTTCGATTTTGCCTGTTGTTTCAACAGTCATCGGCAATGGCCTTTTGGCAACGGTTGTCACCCGAAGTCCTAAGGCCGATTTACCCAGATTGCTGACAGGGATTATCTGACCTTCGGGTCCAAAAGATTCAAGACCCGTCGCTGTAGAGGAGCTATCCCCAGCCAAGGCAAAGCTACTAAAAAAGAACGTCAGAGCAAAGATTGTCAGGCAAGCTAGCGACAATTTTTGCTTGTCAGTCATTTGAAATCCTGCCTAACCGCTCAACTATGCTCATTATAACGGTGAAAGCAGTTATTTTAGAAATTGTACTTGCCCTTTCCTTCTCTGCCCTGCTGATATGAAGGAGTGCCCGATGTTGTACCGCCTCCCCAGTATTGGCTCCAGGTTTTGTACGGCTGGTTTTGCTGGGAAAATTCTTGATACAAAAAATCAGGGTTACTGACGCCATCGGTCCTTATGGTGAAACGAAGCCTTGGTCTGTTGTCGGGAAACGGGCCGGCGTCGGTGAATTGAAAACAGGTGGGGATTAAATTACGGTTCGCTGGTGATTCGTTTAAGGCAAAGACATTTTTGCCACCATAATTGTATTGGTCAAGGTAAGCCACGTTGAAGGGAGATTGTTCATCAGGGCTCTTACCAAACACTGTCATGTTTTCCACGTTTTTAAAGAGAGCAATAATGTCTCCCCTGAGGTCATGCGGACGCCCATCTGAATGTGGGGTTTGGGCTTCTTGCTTTAACTTATTGATGTTGTATTGGAAATAGCCGTTTACTTCCTGTAAAAGGGCATCGTGTGTAGCTTTATCACTTGTGGGCAGGTTATGCATCTTTACCAGGTCATCGGCAATGTCCGCAGCCGACAATTCACGGGGATTTCTCATATAAGGCCCTCAAATACCAGTCAAAGACTTATATGCCCAAACAGATGCCCGTTTGACAGATTAGACCATTAATTCCTAGACCTTTTCTAAATTAAGGACATAGCTGTACTGTTAATTGACTCGTTCGGGTCTATGTCCAGCTTGTCTTTCAGCCAGGCAATAAGTCCTTCTATGCCGGATTTGGCAATTTGTTTCTGGAAACGGACAGTCATGCGTGTCAACAAGTCCTTTTCACCGACCGTTAAGCTGACAACCATTGGCTCGCCGTTGTTATTGCGGCGCAAGCGCCAGGTTACATACGATTGCTTCTTGCCAATAGAGAGCATGGTTTTTACCCACAATTCGTTTCTGGTTGTTGTCTCCGACAGAATAGTGAGTTTGCTCTTGTGGAAAATATGCTGCCACCGCCGGTAGTATCGATTTTCCACCAGGTGACGCAAAGCGGAGACAAATTCGCGCTTTTGCGTGGCATTTAACTTATTCCATTGAACCTGCCCGACTGAAGATTCAGCCATCTCCTGGTAATCAATATGTCGGGCAGCAGGTTAGTAGATGCTGTGATCGTCATCATCACCTGACCAGCCTGAAAATAGTGTCACCAGGTCTTGCACAACGGCTTTGCCGGTCTGTGCGTTTGCCGGCAGCGCGCAAGACAGGAGAATAACCAGGGCGAGTAATAGGTTAATAGTTCTATGCATGTAGGACCTCAAAGCATTGCTCGTCTTTTGTTGAGAAGAATTGCCGCTGTGGTCAGTCCGGCTACAGCCCAGGCCGCCAAAACCAGAAAATCACGGATATAGTCAGCCGGGGTGCCCAAAATTACGCCCCGGAACGCATCTGCCGAATAATACATGGGCATTGCTTTGGCCAGCAGTCTTTCCCAGGTAGGCATAGCATCGACAGGAATTATAATGCCTGAGACAAACATCAGCCCGACACCCAAGATGCTTATCGTCATTGTGTAAATACGGATGGTCTTTAAAAGACAGGCAAACCCTAAGCCAATGCAGGTAAAACAAAACATTGAGGCCAGTGTTGTGACAACGATGCCCAAGAAATTGTTGCCTAGATTGAAACCAGCTATGGGAGAGGTTATGCACAGCGCCAACCAGAGAACAACGGCTGCTTCGACAGTCACCATCAAAGTTTTAGCAATAATTGCCGCTCGTAATCCGCGTGGCGCCAGAATAATTTGTCTGTAGGTCTTCTCCATCCATTCGTAAATCCAGGAAAAACCGAGATTCATGCAGGCTAGAACATAACAAAGATAAGCAGCCAGCCCCGGTGTAATAAAGTCGCGCATGCTAAATGTCACAGGAAAGAGCTGAGCTGAATGCAGAGGCAAGCTAAGCTCTTTGGCCCTTTGCGTCAAAACGCTCAATATACCCATGGAAATTTGCTGGTCAATTAAAGGATTGTGTCCTTCTGTCAGGATCTGTACTGAATCCTCCAGCGGGTCTTGAGAGACATTGGCTAGAACGGCTATTTTGCCAGATGTTAAATCGCGCTTTGCTTGATCAAGATCTTCGTAACTGGTCACGGCAAAACGATTGGTTGCCTGCAGGTGTTTGGTTAACTCGCTTATTCCTGCCGGATCAAATAAACCAAGCGGAATATTAGTTGCCCCGGCAAGGGTGTTGCCGACAATCCAAATGATGAGCACAGCTAACAAACTGCTGGCAATGAAATACAGTGGTCGGCGAGTCCATTGCAGTATGTCCTTGCGAATAATTGCTAGAACTTGATGCATTTGGAAAAGGTCTCCTCTAAAAACCTAGTTAGCTGCTGGCGAGCTTGATGTAACTGCCAAAAAAATCTCTTCCAGGCTGGGCTCATTGGTTGCAATGTTGGAAAATACAATTTTTTCTGTTTCTAACCAAGCTAGCACTGTTTGCATGCACGGCACCAGCTGCGCGTCTTTTGGCTGGGCAATGGATATGGTATTGCGCACTGGGTCGTAAGTGATATCGGTGGAAAGTCTGAGAAGCAGCTTGTCTATTTTGACTTTGAGTTCTTCTGCTGAATAAGTTTTGCCAAGGCGTATGGAGATGCTGTGAATGCCTTCAATTTTGGCCCTTAACTCATCGATGGTACCTTCTAAAACCAAATTGCCTTTACGAATAATGCCGATGCGATCAGCTAACAGTTCTGCTTCCTCAAGATAGTGTGTGGTCAGCAAAATTGTTACGCCAGCAGCTCTTAACTCTTTGAGCATTAGCCAGATCTGTCTGCGCGAAGCAGGATCAAGTCCTACGGTTGGCTCGTCCATAAAAAGCACTTTGGGATTGTGCAGAATGGACATGGCAATTGACAGCTTGCGTTGCATACCACCGGAAAATTCACCGGCTAGATCATTTGCTCTGTCTGCCAGTCCTGCTTGTGCTAGTAGTTGTTTGATTCTTGGTACTGCGTGAGTACGATTGATGCCATAGAGATCAGCAATGAAAATGAGGTTCTCGTATGCTGTCAATTCCTGATAGAGGCAGACGTCTTGGGAGACAACACCAAAGGATTTTTTGCACTGTTCTGCTTGCTTGACGCCATGGTATCCGGAAATATAAACGTCACCTGACGTTGGGCTTAGGAGTGTCGTAAGCATGTTGATGGTCGTTGTCTTACCGGCGCCGTTATCACCGAGAAGTGCATAAATATCGCCTACTCTCACGGAAAAACTTAAATGGTCGACAACTACCCGGTCACCAAACTCTTTGGTCAGAGCAACTGCTTGAATAGCAGGCACCAATTTTGAACCGGTTCCTGACTGAGACATTTCGTGCAATGTTCCGATTGAGTCTGAGTTTTTCATTGGATACCGCTGTCAAGAGCCTGATTAGCAACCTAGCCAAGTATGTATTGGCAGGCAGATGAAATTAATTGTATCGTATTTAACGCTCCGGTTCCGGCTACGCGTTTTGCAAACGCTTCGCCTACACCTTCGCTTGCCGTCCGGCTTTTCCATCTACGCTTCGCGGCGACCTGCTCATCGCAGCTCTTGCTCTGCTTCCTGGCTCGCCTTCCGGTAACCCAACCACGCTTCGTTTGTCAAGATGGGGTTTGTTTAGCAGTGAGGGCCGGTGATGGGTAACATGCCGCAGGCTTTCATGATTTTGTCGATGCGGACAACCTTGAAAACCTTGTAGATGTCGGTTGGAATATTCTCGAAAGTGACTTTCATTCCTTTGGAGTCGCTTCTTAGAAGAAACTCTTCCAGCCATTCAATTCCTTCGACGGAAATGAAGGTGGCGTTGGCGAAATCAAGGGTGAGTTCGGATGGATCTTGGGCAAGCAACTCGTCCACTTCAGGAATGGAGCCTTTAATTTGTCCGATGATGGAATAACGTTTTGCTTTCATGGCTTGACTCTTTATGGGCGAGTGCGTTTTGGATAGGCGCTAAGGAATAGTTCCAACACTTCGTCCACGAGAGCGGTGCGTGGATTGGTGCGAGCACTAACGTCCGAACAGGCATTCTTGATCATGTCCGGCAAGTGCTTTTGGAAATCGCTTTGTGAGATCCCCAGATCGGAAATGCTGGTTGGTTGTCCGCAAGATGCAAGCAGATCATAGACGCCTCTCTGTAAGGCGAGCACGGCTTCGTTGGTGTCATGACCACCATCGTAGTTGGCGAAGCCTAAGTACTGGGCGGCCTTGGCATATTTCTTGTCGGCAACGTAGAGCGTGTAGCTGGAATGAGCGGTTATCTTGCTTGGTACGCCGGAGTTGTACTTGATTGTCGAAAGCAAGAAAACACCGTTGGCTTTGCCGTGCGAGATATTGAACGCTGCGCCTAACGCGTGAGCTAATGCGTGGTTAACGCCAACAGAGGCATTGCCAATGGCTGTACCAGCCAGGTTGGCGGCGCTATGTAATTTGTGACGCCAAACAATGTTGGTGGGGTCCTTCAGGACTTCCGGCAATGCTTCAAATATCAGGCGCATTGCTTCAAGGGCCAGTCCGTCCGTGTAGTCTGTAGACAAGAAAGAAACCAGAGCCTCAATCGAGTGAGTCAATGCGTCAATGGCGGTGTCGATGGTTATTTCTGGCGGCAATGTGCGAGTCAAATTGGGATCGATTATGGCCACATTTGGAATTAGCGTTACATCGACAAGAGAAATCTTGCGCTGAGTTTCACTGTCTTTGAAAACAGCAAATGGTGTCACTTCCGAACCGGTGCCGGATGTCGTTGGGATGGCAATTAATTGAGTGTGTACTTTGCTTGGATAATTGCCTATGCGATAACGAAAATCCAGAAAATTGACATCAATATCAGCCAGGGTCAAATTCGGTGTGTCGTAGAAAAGACGCATGATCTTGGCTGCGTCCATTACAGAGCCGCCACCCAGGGCAATGACTGTGTCTGGCTTGAACTGGCGCATCTTGTTTATCCCTTCTTGGATCTTTTGCCAATCGGGTTCAACGCCAATTTGATCAAACACCTCAACTTGCGCGTCTGATGGCAGGCGTTCAAGTACTGCTGACAAGTGTCCACGTTTGGCTGCTGACTTTGTCGTCAACACGAAAGTGGCCTTTGTTTCGATGTTGCGTAAATGATCGATGCTGCCGGGATTATTGTAGATATTTTTGGTGGCCGACAAAGAAAAGACGGCAGTGCGTCGCTTCGGCACTCTCTTGAGGTTCAAAAGGTTTTTGATGCCGACATTGTCTGTGGTGATGTTGCCACCACCTGTACCGCAACCAAAGCTCAGTGTTGTCTTGAGGTTGTTGTAAATGCCGCCCAGTCCGCCCATGGAAGTTGGCGAGTTGACGATGATTCTGCCGGCATTAATGGCGGTAGCAAAACGTTCGACAACGTGATCGTCTTGGGCAAACACGCCGGCTGTATGTCCGGTGCCGCCGGCGTAATTAATGTCCAGAGCCCTATTGATTCCTTCGTGCAGGTTATCGACAAAAACATAACCGAGCACGGGCATCAGCTTTTCTACAGCGAGTTTGTGTGATCGTAAGTCACCTTCCAGTGGAGCAAGGAGAATTTTTGTTTTGGGGGCGACAGGAATTCCTGCTTGTTCGGCTATTAGGTTGGCTGATTGGCCAACGAGGCGATAATTCATGCCACCGGATTTGCTATCGATGACTACATTGGCTAATTTTTCTACTTCTTCCGGCGAACAAACGTGGCAATTCAGACGTTTAAATTCTTCGAGCAGGGAAGGACCAACTTCTCTGTCGATGATTAGTGTTTGCTCGGATGGGCACTCGGTGCCGTTGTCAAAAGTCTTGGAAATGACAATGTCCAGCGCAGTTTCGGGCATGCTGGCGGATTTGTGTATGTAGGCCGGCGTATTGCCTGAACCAACTCCTAATGCCGGCTTGCCTGATGAATAGGCTGCTTTGACCATTTGCGTTCCACCTGTGGCAAAGATCAAGTCAACGTCAGGGTGGACCATCAAAAGTTCTGTTTCGCGGCGTAAGCGGGATGATTTTTCAACCCAGGAAATGAATCCTTTAGGGGCTCCGGCGGCAATCGCTGCTTCGTAGACAATTTTGGCTGCTAAGTTGCTGCAGTTGGCAGCCATTAAGTGCGGGCTAAAAATTATTGAGTTGCGGGTTTTGGCGGCAACGATACTTTTGAAAATTACAGTGGAAGTTGGGTTGGTCACTGGTGACAGTGCCAAAATGACGCCCATTGGTTCGGCAATTTCCACCATGTTGTCTTCTGGCAGCTCTTGCACAATGCCCACGGTTCGCTCGTTCTTAATCTGGTCGTACAGGTATTCGGAAGCGACAAAGTTTTTCATCACTTTGTCTTCCAAAACGCCCATGCGCGTCTCTTCAACCGCGGCTTGAGCGAGTACGGCGGCATTGTTGATGGCGGCAACCGCCATTGCTTTGACTATGCGGTCGACATCTTCCTGGCTGTATTGCGTAAAGACTGCAGCGGACAGCCTGGCTTGACGAGCCAGGTGATTCACCCGGTCCATTAGTTGTGTGTCTTGTTCTCGAATGGTTATGACCATTAATTCCCCTCCAGTACTAAAGACTGGATCTAACCGCCTATGGTTCCGGCGAAGTCACGACACAATTAAGTAAAGTGTAATAGAGGAACGGTCCACTTACACGGTTTTAGCCCTCAGCTTGGAGAACTTTCATTATTCCCGCACTATTCCCAAACTTAAGGTTCCCTTTATAAAGCTTGTATTTCGCTCATAAGTGGGGCAACCACGCAAATACACCTATCAATATAAAGAGACACTGACTAAAATATTGGCAACAGCAAACCAAGAGCAAATCGCAGGTCTCAGAAGCAGCAATGAAGCTAGGTGCCGACGGCAAAAGATTTGGGTCATTAGTAATGACCCTGGCTCTGAGCGCTAACTTGTGCTTGGCTCCGATTGCCATGGCTCAGTCCCAAGCGTCGACATCACCGGTTAATGCTCAACAGGTTTATGTTCCGTCTACGAAATATAAGCGAAACAAGCAATACTCGCTAGCCGGCATGCAGACAGTCCAATCGACGGGCAGTGGCGTCCCTCTGGCTATGTCCGGCATCCCCTATGGCGTCAACCCAGCTATTAACGTGCCGTCGGCTGTATGGAAAGGTCCTCAGGCAAACGTTTCTTCCTATACTGCCTGTGATTCCGTTACTCACATACAGGCACAGAAACTAGTAAAACTTGGCAAATTAGACCATGCTCGACAGGTGATTTTGACAAGTCTCCGGTCGCATCCGGGCGACGATCGCTTGCGTCGTGACTTGCTGGATATTGACCAGAAGCGCGCTAAATACTTTTCCTCGCAAAAGCAATACGACTTAGCAGCTTCAGCCCTAAGAGAAGGGTTTTACTGGGTGCCAACAAGCACGGCAGCCGCAGCCAGCCTGAGTCAAATTCTTGGCTGGCAAGGCATTAATGCCGGCGATGCAGCAGCTCGTCTAAAGTTAGCGGATGTCTTTGCCGGACAAAACAAAAATACCGATGCCTTTGTCGAGTATCGCATCTCAGCAAATATTACTGCTACTTCGTCAGCCTATATTGGCTTGGGAAATATTGCTTACCGATTTGGTGAGATGAAGGAAGCAAAAGGCTTTTACGGACAGGCTGTTTCTAT
>SBAT01000189.1 GCA_005240105.1 Chloroflexota bacterium | reverse complement strand
GAGCTGGCCGCTTGTGTATACTCCGGGTCAACATGTTGGATAACAGAATTGTCCCGCGTACCAGGCAAGCGGATGCTGTCATCTTGATCAATGACATCAAAAGCAGCCTTGAAATAAGCAACGGCTTTCTCATTGTCACGCTGCACCAGAGCAGCTTGAATTCCTTGTGTTTCTAATTTCCAGATGCTACCGGCATTGGCTGAATAACACTTGTTGGTGTGTTCCTTCATGAGCTGTTCGTGGCGAGCCGGATCAGAAGTAACTAGCATTTCCTTCTGTAGCTGATCCATCTCATGTCCTTTTTTCTTGATTGCCATATCCAATTTCTGAATAGTTTCAGTTAGCCACTTATTGGTGAAATTTTGTCCTGTTGATTTTGCCGCATCCATGACGCGACCTTCCGATTCTTTCAATTGTTCCAAGCGTTTTTGCGCACGTTGATTGAGATCTATTATGTGCAACTGCTTATTCAATCCCACTGCATCATATTGGCGTTCGGAATTGAGAACTTTTTCTGCCTGATCAATCTTGCCAATATTCATCAGACTAATGGCGCAAAAAGTATTGGCCATGGCAATTAAACCATTGTTTTTCTGGCGCATTTCGGGATGTTTACTGACATAGTCACAGCCACTGGAGAGAATGCGGGCCGCTTCTTGGTAGTCGACACCCTTCAAGGCCTCGCGAATACCCACAACCTCCATTCTCATGAGATCATCTGTCTGATCTTTGGCAGACTGATCCAGAACTGAATCAGTAAGTACGGCCTTCAATTCCGTCAATTTTGATTTCAACGGATTAGCCAAGTTATCACGTATCGTTTCTACCATTGCCTTCACTCCTTAAGTGATTTTTCCTGACTCGATATTACGTATTAAGCAGTTAAGGATCTATTGGTGAAAGCCGCCTTGCGGGGTGGAATTTACGTAGGCTAAATTGCCTATTCAAGCCGATAAATCGCCATAAAACCCAAGCTGAGCGCATTCTGGGTATAACACTTTCACAGGCGGGTTCTACGAAGTGATAACGTGGCTGATTTTGTAACGAACGACGACAAAATTCCCAAGAAGCTAGCCCAATTTGAGCCACTCGAAACGTCCGATAAACCATCCGCCCTTGAAACTGTCGTCAAGCCACCAGTCGTAGAGGCTCTTCAGGATGAGGTCATACGCCTTCGCCAGGAAAGCCTGAAGTTTGCCAAAAAAGGGGCTGTCGATACACCTGATTCATCCGATTCGCTAACTGGAAAGGTGGAAGACTACCAGCCTTTGATTGCTTCCTTGAGACCGTCTGAAACGGTCGCTCGGGTGTCCCAGCACAAGGTTGAACCTGCAAATGCCGACCAGGACTTGCTTTCCGTCTTCCAAGCACAGTCCAGCCCAATATCACTAGCCCTACAAGACAATCTGGTAGTTAGCCCGGAAAAGCAGCCGGAGATAAAAGTAAAATCCATTGTCGCCTTCAACTCCGAGCCACACCTAGAACCGATCCCGGAGCCAAGCAAAGCTTCGGGATCCCAGGAGACAATTGCACTGTCCGCGCCGGATAGCCAATTACCAAGTTTTCTGTCCAAAACTGAGTCAAATCTGAGTGCCCCCATGAACATACAAATTGCCAGCAGTAGCGACCAATCAAAAAAATACACCCCTGAACCAACCATTGCCAAACAAAGTACCGGTAGCACTCGAACTTATACACCAGTCGAACAGACACCAGCTAACGCAATAGCTGCCAATGATTTCAACCCACCAAGTGCTGCTCAAAACAATGCTTCCAAACGATTGGATGGTTTATTCTCACAATCTTCTAACGACCGTCCACTGATTGCCTCACAAAACATACCAGCACCTGCCAGTCCACAACAGCAACAAATAGAACAATCCACCAAGGAAAGTACCGCCAACTCAACTACGAGTGAAAAAAACATAGCCTTCAATGCATCGCAACAAACAAATCCAACTTTGGCTGAGCGTCCAACAACACGCAATGCTTCAGAAGGACAACTAGCAGCTACATCTCCAACAGATAAGAGCCTTGGGGCTAATAACGAAAACCAGGTGCGTTTGCAGAAAGACCAAATCGCTTTCAATCCACAAGATATTAGCAAGCCATCCAACGTGGCACACGACGGAAGCGCATCAGTTCCCAGACGTCCAGAATCTGTGCAGCTGCCGATTGGCCGTTCGAGCACAATTGCATCGGCAAATACTACCGACTACTCGCAATCAACAAGAGAACCTATTAAGGAACTGGCAAAAGAAGCTAAAGACAAAGATTTGCAGTTTGCCAACGCCACCACTTATCCAAAGTTCGGTGGAGCAGCACCCGTCGAAGAATCATCAAAGCCAATCATTCAACAACAAAAGCCACAAAGTTACCAGTCTTCGTTAGCTCGCGACAGCGCTCCTGAAAAAGCACATCCATTATCCGAATCTTTTGTCTCCAGTAAAATCCTCAGTCAGCCAAACAAAGAATCGCCAGCAGATTTCAAATCCGGAGACGGCAAGATTACTACTGCAAAAACAACAGATGGAAAATCAACAGAAGTGAAAGTGGATGCAAAGCCATCAGATTTCAAAACTGCTGATGTCCGATTTCCAGAAGGACGGGCAGCTGATCCTCGCAGTCTCGATGCCAGCCATTTATCTACATTACCGACGGCCAAAGCAGGTACAGAAGCGCATGGTCTTAATCCGACTACTGCTCAACCAGGACAAGCGCTACCAGGCGATAAGGTGATATTAGCAGCAGCCAATCCCGCGACTGCCGGTAAGACAGACAATCAACCTACCGGTAAAGGCGACGGTAGCACGAAACCCGATGCAGCACATACGGATGCAAGCATCCCAGATAAGTCCGGCAAAAAACCCGAGGGAGTCGACGACAAGAAAGATACTACTGCAACAGCAAAAGGTCCTGGCACTGCTGCCGATACCGGAAAAGTTCCCGGTGGAAAGTCTTTCCACGACCTGCTCGATTTTATAGACAAGGCCGACCAAGGAGGCGACATCAAACCTGGCGGCAAAGGAAATATTCCGTTGGGTGGATCTAACATTCTTAGCCCCGACGATGTTCTAATTACCGGCACCGCAGCAGTCGGACAAGCCGGTTTCCCCGGAACAACTGAAGAGACAAACAACGACGAAGCGGATAATGACAAACTGTCTCATCGACGAAAGAAATATATTGTTCAACCTGGAGATACTCTCGACTCAATTGCCAAAACGGAACTGGGCGACGAACGTTTTTCCAGTCTCATTCTCACCATAAATCAAGCTAACATTCCGTCGAAACAGGAAAACGGCAAGTCAATTGCAATTAAGTTGCAGCCTGGACAAATTCTGTGGCTACCATCAGATTACGAGTCGCAGGTACATGCGGATCTCTATCTTCTCGACAATTAGATCTCCCGAGGCGGCGGTCTGCGCATAGCATAGGGATCTTCTTGCTTGGTGCCGCCAATTTCAATATCTAGTGCCAGTCCACTCGTGTACGAACTGCGACAGCCAAATCTCGTCCGCAGGGCTTGTTCGCTACCGAATTCATGCAACGCCTGCCAATTTAGCGGATAACCCGCCAACGGCTGTCCACAGTGTTTGCCGCCATACTGCGTGCCCAGGTTTTTCACATTGTTCCTGAAAATAATTACAGGCGACAAGCCACCTTCAATGCTGGTATCGACCACGGAAGAGACCTGGTTGTCGGCAACTATGCCTGTCGGAAACGGCTTACCGTAAATTACATTTCTGGAAATAGCGCCGCCTTCGGCGAATTGATAAACATAGACTTGCGCAGCTCCATTCTTGAACGGTTCGTTGATCATCGAAAGAACTGAATCCAGTTGAACCCGCACACGTCCATTACGAAGCCAATAATATAAATGCTCGGCAAATTGTTGAGACGTCCCTGCTGCTTCTCGAGAAGAAATAGGCTTCATTCGTGAATTCCAATCGACGGGATAATCACCGCCGACAATTTCGTAAGCAGTGACTTGTCGATCTTG
>SBAT01000180.1 GCA_005240105.1 Chloroflexota bacterium | reverse complement strand
TTCCTAATGTGCACGTCACTGACGCTATGGTATCTGCCTGGCTGGACTTGATGGATAAGTCGGAAAACGTCCTTCAAGGTAAGTTGCTGCTTGCCTTTTGGCGCAATGCTGATGGACGTGGTGTTAACCTCCGTCGTGTATTTCTCGAGCCAACCAAGTTGGATCTTGTGCTCTGGGTGCAAGGACCTGCCGCCGCGCCTTATTTAGAAAAGGGCGCAACGACGAAGATGGAGACCTGGCGCAATTTGCAGAGCGCTTTTGGTCGCGAGTTTCCTGGCTTTGCTCTCTGGTTTAACTGAGACGTTATTCGTCATCAATTCTTCTATTGACGCAAGTCCAGCTATAGGCTTCTTTCTTGAGCAGGTATCCTTCTTTGCGGCGACCGGACTTCTCGTAGATTTCGCCCAGATGTGTCATCCCTGTAATGATGATGTCTGACGGCGTATAGACTGCCCTCTTTCCTTCCGGGTTGGATCTCTGATACATGTGCTGTTTGTATATCCGTATCGACCTTTCAAAAAAGGGTCGTGCTAGATTGTTTTTGCGTTGCTTGTATAGCATTTCACCATCGGTAGCCAACACATTAGCCAGTAGCATTTTTAAATTGAGATCGGAGTCTTCCACGTCGCTGTCTTGCGCAATGAGGAGTCTTCTGCCGGCTGAGCATGCCTCAACATCGTTACCGTTGGCGGCAAGGGTAGCAAATAAGCCGGCAAGAACGCCTTCATAGTGGGAGTGCAGCGATTTGTCCTTCGATTGCGGTGCGCCCAGGCGATCATATAGTGTTTCAGCTTCATAGTAGAGTGGTTCGGCGGCTGCGAATTTTCCCTGGTAGAAAGTGGAAAATGCTTTGCGTGTAATAGCGGACGCGTATGAGCGGGAATTTCTTCCTTCGAAGCGTGAGATAAGTGGCAGCGCCTGATCCACTATTGTCACTACAGAGGCATAGTCTCCCTGCTCCATCTTTGCTTGTGCTTTGATTGCTAGTAGATTTACCTTAAGAGGATCATCCTGCTTGCCCAAAAGCTCTAAACCTTTATTGCAAGCTTCATCAGCTAATTGAAAGTCCTTATCTTCCAACGCTTGCTGAGCTTTTGAACACATTTGATAAGCTTCTAAATAGGATGCCGCCTGTTTGCCGAATTGCTGTGCAGAAACGCATCCCGAGAGGATGCTAAAGCAAAGAATTGCGGCAATACCAAATTGCAAGAAGGTTCTATTCATAAGCAAGAAGTATTATAAACGACTTACTTCTTGTTCAGCTTCTCGAGAAGAGCAGATAGACCCTGCTGGTAGAAGCCCTTGATTCCGTTTTCTACGGCATTGGCGGTCTCTTCATTCAGAGTGCTCAAGTCCATATCAGCTGTCCATGTAATACGGCTTCCCTTACCGCTAGGCTCTACTTTTAGAGTTGATATTGGTTGAACCGGCAGACCTTCGGTCATTTGATAAGTGTAGTATCTGACGCCCGTCTTCCGGTCTTTGCCATCTTCAATGAGTGTCTCTTTGAATTTCGGAACGCCGCCTACTGCGGTTAGCTCGCGAATGTTTCCATTCACAGATGCGCTCGTTGGCTCAATTCCTGGATGCCATGGCAAAGTATCGAACTTGCCTATTTGTTTCCAGACTTCTTTTGGTTTCATGTTTACTTCGCATGATACTGTCTCATGCTCTTGTGCAACCAATCCGTTGCGACGATCATTGGCATCGCAACCCAAATCTTTTGAGAGTGATTTGCGATCTTCGTCCAGCTTTTTCGTCAGCTTTTCAATAACTCTGTTTTCTCTGTCGATTGCCCCTTCGTCGTATGCGCCACCTGAGGTCATATCGTAGAGCTTGTTTGTTTCCATCTCTAAGGCCATCAATTGTGTATTTATGTCGTCCAATTTCTTGGCTAGCTTTGGATCTGTTGCAACCAAAGGAGACAATTCACTTATATTGCCGTGCATGGACTGCTCACGCGAGATCATGTCATTGACTCTGTTGCTGACTATGGCTGGATTAGGAGGAATATCCTCCCACTGGCAAGGCGGTGTGATGGGTGGTGGACTGCACTTGACTCTGCCGTTGTTCATCTCGCGGTTGATATCGCTATTGTCTTTGGCGACTCCGGCGACATTCTCACTCAACTTTTGCGATGCCTTACAAGCTGCTGATTGCTGTTCACCTGATGGTTGATTGAGAGATTCCACTTCGTACAAAGCATTGTTGCTGCCCATGTCCAAGCCCCCAGTAAAGGAATAAAGGTATTTTCTTAAGGTTGTAGAGGATTGTCCATCGTAAGAACACCAATGAGGCCCTTAATCAATCAGCACAAAGGGCAAAGTACCTCTTCACATCGAGTATAATTCGGCGGTTGGAAACTACATAGAGTGAAGATCAATGGATAAGAAGCCGCGCGCAGGTAAGCCCAGAAGTGGGTCGGGTAAATCATTTGGAGGCGGAGCTGGACGCGGTCGTTCGTCGTCGAAGTCCTTTGGGAGCAAACCGAGGAGCGGTGCCGGCGCAGGCAAGCCATTTCGCTCTAGATCTGAAGGCGCTGCAGGTGGCGGCAGTAAGTTTCGCTCTGGTTCTACAGGCGGAGAAGGCGGTGCTGGCAAGCCATTTCGCTCGAGATCCGCAGGTGCGGCAGGCGGTGGCAGCAGATTCCGTTCTAGATCAGAGGGTGCAGGCGGCGACAAGCCATATCGTTCTAGATCTGAAGGCGCAGAAGGCGGCGGTAGCAGATTCCGCTCTAGATCTGAGGGTGCAGGCGGCGACAAGCCATATCGTTCAAGATCCGAAGGCGCTGAAGGTGGTGGCAGCAGATTCCGCTCTAGACCCGAAGGTGCTGGCGGTGACAAACCGTATCGTTCAAGATCAGAAGGTGCCGAAGGTGGCAGCAGATTCCGCTCTAGATCCGAAGGTGCTGGCGGCGACAAACCATATCGTTCAAGATCCGCAGGCGCAGAAGGAGGCGGTAGCAGATTCCGCTCTAGATCAGAGGGGTCCGGCGGCGACAAACCGTATCGCTCTAGATCAGAAGGCGGCGAAGCTGGTTCTTCTAGATTCCGCTCGAGACCAGAGGGAAGTTCATATGGTGGCAGGTCTCGCCAGGAAGGCTCGGGCGACAGACCATTCCGCAGAGAATTCGAAGGTGATGCTCCTAGACGTCCTCGTGAGAGCAGAGAAGGCCGCGAAGGCGGATTTCAACGCGACCGCGGTGCCTCCAGTGAAGATCGCGGCGGCGGCAGAAGCAGAAGAGAATTACCTAAGGACAATGTCAGTCTTAACTTAAGTCCGAAAATGATGGAATTGGCCGAAGAGATGGCCGGAGAAATGCGCATGCCGGTGCGAGAGTATCTTGTCGGCATTCTCAAATATGCGATTCTGACCCATGGCAAACGTATCGATAAAACTGATAAATATGTGGCCGAATTTACGAGTCAGAATAGGAAAAAGGTTGGCACCTGGAAGCCGGAAGCTGAAGCTCCGGAAGATGACTCTCAGGACTAATTAGTGCTAATATCTTTCACAATAATTCCGGTTGTATCTTGTAATGAGCCAAATAAAAATCGAGATAATTAAGAGTGTGGACGATGCCGGGCGTGTAGCCCGCGTGCACTGGGTTACTCGGCAGAAGGCATACGCTGATATCCTTCCCCGCGAGTATGTTAGCCAGAGGTCCTTTGGCGATTTGGAGCGGCACTGGTACGACAATATTGAAAAATCAGCGCAGGACAAGGGCACAATATGGATTGCCCAAAGCAATGGTTTTGATGCCGGGTTTGCCGCGGCCGGGGCTACTCGTGATGAGGACTTAGACGGCAAGACTGCCGCCGAGCTCTATTACATCTATGTCATGCCCGACTACTGGGGCACTGGCATTGGCAAGAAATTGTTTGATCAAGCCTGTGATGAAATGAAGAAGTCCAAGTTCAAAGAATTGACTGTGTGGGTCTATGAGCCGAATGCATTCGCTCGTAAATTTTACGAACGTCAAGGCATGAAGTTAACCAAGGCAAAGCGTCCCGTGACCGGATGCGAATCCACTATGGTCGTTCGCTATTCTATGCCACTGAAGTAGGCGTCTTTTCCTGCTTACCTGAAACAAGCCCGAGTGCCTCTTGCAACTTTTCCAAAGAGACTTGTTTTGTCTCTGGGTAGAAGAGAAGTACAACCAAGAATTGCACAAGCATCATCACGCCGAAAAATGCGAATGGTACAGCGCCGGATGATTTCGCCAGGATAGGAAAGACACCAGATATGATGGCATTCATTATCCAGTGTGCTGAGCAACCCAGGCTTTGTCCGCGTGCTCTGACGCGCGTTGGAAATATTTCGCTCAAGTAGACCCAGATGACAGCTCCTTGAGACATGGCAAAAAAGGCGATGAAGCCGACGAGGAACCAGAGCAGCATCGCTTGATGTTGCTGGGTATAAAAGACCGCCGCGACACCAAACAAGCAAAAGGACATGCCGATTGCGCCAATCAACAGAAGTGGCTTGCGTCCGAAGCGATCTATAACAGACATGGCCACTAGCGTTGAGATTAGGTTGGTGGCGCCGATTGCCACCGCTTGCAAATCAGCCGAAACTTTGCTAAATCCTGCTTGAGCAAAAATGTCATTCAAGTAATACAGAATGGCATTTATGCCGGAGAGTTGGTTGAATACGCCAATGGTAAGAGCAAGTAGAATTGGCTTCATGTATTGCATCTTGAAGAGTGGTTCTTTCTCGGCAATTTCATCTGAGCCAAGAGAATTAAGAATTGACTGCACTTCTGCTTCTGGATTTTCAATTCCGGTTTGACGCAAGACAGACAATGCTTCTTCGGTGTGATTCTTGCTTACCAACCAACGCGGGCTGCGTGGAATGCGGAACAACATCGTTAAAAAGAATATGGCTGGAATAGCGGAAACTCCGAGCTGCCAGCGCCATTCATTTAGTCCGAATTGCTGCAGTCCAATTAGATAATTTGAGAAGTATGCGAAGAGAATGCCTACAACTATATTGACTTGGAACATTCCCACGAGTCTGCCACGCCACTTGGCTGGTGCCAATTCTGCAATGTAAATTGGGCCGAGCACTGACGAAGCACCAATTGCCAGTCCGCCAATAAATCGAAATGCAATTAGAACCCACCAGTTGGCGGCGAATGCGCAACCAAAAGCAGATATTACATAGAGCATTGCAGTGATGCGCAAAGCCTCACGTGCGCCCCAGCGCTCACCCGGAATTCCGGCGAATATGGCGCTTATTACTGTGCCCCACAGCGCACTTGATACTGTGAATCCGAGAGCGGCGGCGTCTAAGTGATACGTGCTGGTGAGGGAACGTGTGGCACCGGCAATGACAGCAGTGTCAAAGCCGAATAACAGTCCTCCTAATGCGCCGACAACCGAGCTTAAAAGTAAGAATTGAATCTGTGTGCTGTTCATATATTGCCTCTGCCGCCCTCCGGCTATATTGGCGAAAAGCATACCAGGCTTGGCAGCTGGGCAAGATAAGTACAATCCAATCTCTTAAAAACCGTCTAGCATGGCGCCATTG
>SBAT01000150.1 GCA_005240105.1 Chloroflexota bacterium | reverse complement strand
CGACAAGCTGGAGTCGCTCAACAAAGTAGCCGCCCAAAAACGCACAGGAGCAGGTGTTCTTGCCCGCATGTGGGTAATTGAACGCCTGGAGAAAGAAACCGGCGGCAAAGGATCAGGCATCGAGCCAATGGAATTGGTCGCTGACTCAATGAAAGCACTAGCAAATGTTCTCGGCGTACAAAACGTTACGACTCAAATTAACGACCGCTTGGATCAACTGGAGAAAAAGCTACAACATGTAAATCTGCCGAGGCTGAAAGAAATCAAGACGGCAACAAAAGGCACCAAAGCAAAGGCGTCTTCCAAGCCAAGCAAAGCATCTTCTGCCAAGAAAAGCGGTAATGCAGCTAAAAAGACTGCAACAAAGAAACCTAGCGCAAAGTAGACCAACCAACTAACTACCCACTTGAATAGCTATATAAAGGGAGAACGGCGACTTTAAGTCCGCTATTCTCCCTTTATATAGCTTCACTATCCCTTCTGTGTTATTCTCACTAAGCGTCAACACATTGTTGATACAAGCATGATCAAATGGAAACTCGTGAACTCGGAGACCCCCGCAGGCAACCCGGTTAAATACTTACTTTGAGGAATTACAGAATGATTCGTGCACTTACTTTGACCTTGGCTATTGCTGGCTTCTTGTTGGCAACAACATCACCGGCAACAGCTGCCACCATCTATAAAGCCAAGCATGGCGGAACAATAACCACACTTGGTAATTACGGCGTAGAATTAGTAACCGTAAGAAAAGATAACGACGTCGATTTCACAGTTTATGTTGAAGATCCTAAAGCCATTCCAATTACCCAAGGTAATATGGTTCTATCTATAATGGGATCAAATGGCAAGCCACAAGAAGTAATACTCAAGCCAGGCACTGGCTTTTTCAGAGGCAATGCCACGGTTATTGAACGCGGACCAATCGAAATCCGTGAAACATACACCACTATTGACGGCGCTCCGTCTTATACAGTAATTAAACACTCGCTGTAAGAACGTACATTCCAGACAATGGTGGCACGTGTAATACACGTGCCACCATTTAATCTTTAATATTGCCTTTAGGATGTGCCCAAATACTGGTGAGCACATCCTGTTATGATGAAATTAGAGCATTTATTCGTGGCGGCTGGAACTCCTTGGAGGAGTTCTTGTCTAATTCATTACGAGGAACACGCCATGATAAGACTACTAATTTCAACTTTAGCTTTTGCATTAGTTATATTAGCGATCAACATACCACCAACTTTGTCCGCTCCAGTCTCATTGGGCAAGCACCATGGAAGCATGAGTAGTTCAAACGGCTACTCGATGGAACTTGTTTCTGACCGCAAAGGTCGACGCATAGTCTTTACCTGCTACATCTCAGATGGCAGTGATTCGTTTCTTTCCTCCGGCGATCTTACTATCCGTGTGACTGGCGAGAAAGGACAAACCAAAGAAATTATGATGACTTCCAGCGGTAATTGCTTCACAGGCAGCGCAGAAATTCCTCACTGGGGCGATGTACAGATAGAAGAAATCTACACTCCCGCCACTGGCGTGGCAGCTGTCGCTTCAGTAAGACAGGCAATGTAGAAGCCTTCGCTCTATCCAATCTAGCCCAAGACGTAAGCAAATATCAGCGGCGCCACGATGGTGGCATCCGATTCAATTACAAACCTTGGTGTGTCAGCTTCCAATTTATGCCAAGTGATTTTTTCATTTGGAACAGCGCCGCTGTATGAGCCATAGGATGTTGTACTGTCGGAAATCTGGCAGAAGTATCCCCAGAACTTGCAGTCTTCTTGCAAGTCTTGGCGAAGCAAGGGCACAACGCAAATTGGGAAATCGCCTGCTATACCGCCGCCAATTTGAAAGAAGCCAATTGAGCTGTTCTTGCTAGTGGACCTGTACCACTCAGCAAGGCTGGCCATTTGCTCCAAGCCTGACTTAACTACAGCAAAGCTAGAAATGTCACCTTTCATCACATGAGCAACAAAGATATTGCCCAGCGTTGAGTCTTCCCATCCTGGTGTGTAAATAGGCAACTTGCGCTCGCAAGCAGCAATCAACCAAGAGTTCTCCGGATTGATTTGATAGGCATCGGCAATTGTTCCGCTTTCAATCAATTGATACATGTACTCGTATGGGAAATAACTCTTCCCTTCTCGATCAGCTTTTTGCCAAAGGTCGAGTATCTGCTTCTCAATTGCTCTGATTGCTTTGTCTTCAGGAATACAAGTGTCAGTAACACGGTTCATTCCCTTATCGCGCAGGGCAATTTCTTCCGCTGGAGACAGATCACGATAATTAGGCACACGAGCATAGTGATCGTGTGCAACCAAGTTGAAGATGTCTTCTTCCAGGTTGGCGCCGGTGCAGCAGATACCGTGGACTTTTCCCTGACGGATCATCTCAGCTAACGACAAGCCCAATTCAGCTGTGCTCATAGCACCCGCCAGCGTCATGAACATCTTGCCGCCATTGTCCAAGTGCGCAATATACGCATCTGCTGCTTCGATAACCGCTGCCGCATTGAAATGCCGGAAGTGGTCTTTGATAAAACCTTTTACTGTCGACCAATTGTTATCTGCTTTTGGCAAAGCCATTGCCTTCTGAGCGACTTTCGTCATTTAACGCACCTCCTTACTCTGGCTATGCCAGGACCTTTGTATTTTTAGCTTGTGAATCCATTGCCGAGAGTTTCTCAGCGAATCGGTAACCGATGAGCTTGTAGAGTAACTTCGCCACCAGGAAATCTGGAGCGTGCAGCCCTTCAATTGGCGAAAGCTCCACAATATCTGCCGCCACAACATTTTTCTTTTGGCAAAGAATACGGATTAGCTCAGTCAATTGCTGAAAGCTCATTCCCCCTGGCTCAGGCGTGCCAGTTGATGGCATGATGCCTGAGTCCAGTCCGTCGACGTCTATCGTCAAATAGACGTCATCTGTCAGCGTGTTAACTATTTTGGCAAAATCCCAATTAGCTTGTTCGCGCGCCCAGAAGATGTTGATTCCAGGTTTTTCTTCCTTGAACCATTCAACCTCCTCGGCGCTGACGTTGCGAATGCCCACTTCAGTGATTACCCCAGACGGCAGGACTTTGTGCATTTGGTAGGTCACGGAAGCGTGGCTGTAAGGGTTGCCCTCATAGGACTTCCGGCAGTCGGCATGAGCGTCAATCTGCAAAATGGACAGATTAGGATATCGCTCAATGCAAGCTTTCACCGGACCCAGACTGAGGGCATGCTCGCCGCCGAGAACTATTGGAAACTTGCCTTTCTGAAGCACTTGCGCAACTGTGGCGCGCAATTCCTCAAAGGGCTTCTCCGTCGAGGCATTGACGGGCGCCGGCTTAACTGGCGCCAGAGTCTCAATCCCCACCTTATACGGCTCATTCCAGAGTTCATCGTCAAACAACTCCACCTGCTGACTGGCAGTAAGAATTGCTTGCGGTCCCAGCTCCGTCCCTTTGCCGTAGCTTGTTGTCAGCTCATACGGCACAGGCACGATAGCCACGGCGGCGTTATCTTCAGAGGCGTACTCGGCCTCTAAGCCAAAGTAGTTCATATTTTCCTCCAACAACGAAGTTATTTCGCAGCAGCAAAGCGCACGCGGTCTTTGTCAATGATGCTCGTGACTTTGTTCATGTCCTTCGGGAAGTGGTAGCCGCGCTGCAGCACACGCTTATCATAGCTTGTGGGCTTGAAGACGCTGGTAAACTTCTCGATGGCAGCGTCGACATCAAATTCCTTACAGGAAAAGATATCGAGCACTACGAAACCCTTCTCGGCGAAGGTATGAATAGAGATGTGCGACTCGGCGATCATCACCACGCCACTTACACCCCAATCTTCCGGTACTGTTCCCTGATATTTAAAGACGTACGGAGGCATTATCTTCGTCATCTGTAATTGTGCAGGGTAATCGTCAAGTATCTGACTTATGCGGCTAACGTCTGCCAAAAGTTCTGTTGGGCATCCGTAAGCTTCCAGTATTAAGTGTGGTCCAAACATGTTTCTTTCCCCCTCTCGCTTGAGTTACAAGCCAGTCGAAAGTTGTAATAACGGGTTCAAGATACAAGCTCATTTCGTGTCGAAACACTGATGAACACTTGGTCTTGCGGGGTACACGAAACGCTTACCTTCCTGAAAGTTGGGCGTTTTTGTGTGGTGAAGATCCTCCTTTGCGCTAATTAATACAAGCGCGTTATTGTACAGACTTTTCGAACACAATCAACACTTTACCCAAAATTGTTACATTCGAAACAAAAACTCTGACGTCAGCAAAAGAAACAATGTTCCTGACTGCTGCCTCAACTTGTACTTCCAATTCACTATAGCAACTATCTGTGTTGGAGCGCCGGTCTTAAGGCCGGAAGCTTCGGCTTAGCTTTGGTCTTGCTTGGGGCAATTTTGACGACAGCCGGAGTCGTTGCCTTGATCGATGCCACAAGAGCACCAAGCAGTCCCAGGCGCTGCAGGTCGTAGAAGCTCCTGCGGTCAACAATGTCGTACTTAGCACCTTGCCGTTTCAACTGTTGGTCAAACTCGCGCAGAGTGTCTGTACCGTCATCGTCATGTCCGACCTGCAAAAAGGTTATGGAAATTTGATCCGGACTCCTCATTTGCCAAGTCGCTTCTCGAATTACATCCGCAACTTTGTCTGGATCATTTGGATCGCCGTCACTGACTATGGCAATTGCTAGCGGTTTTTGCCCCATGTCGCCACGGAAATAGGTATCAAAAATCTCTCTTAACGCGCCTTCTGGGTGAGTACCTAGTCCCAGTTTGTTACGTCCGAATAAACGGCTCATCTGCTCAAGAGTCACACTTGGATAAATTTCGTAGTTATGGGCAAACAGACCCAATGTAAATCGCTCACTTAAGACCCCGGCGGTTTGTCCAGAGAAGAGTTCAGCTTGCTCCTGACACCAGCGCCAACGACTAATGTGCCCTGGACAGTCTTTCTCTTTCATAGAGCTGGATCTATCCACCAAAATCACTACATTACGCGTTGATAGGAGCTGAAGTTGACTGGTTGTAGTCATTGGCGTGCCGCCGATGTCCACAGTAGCGCCTGCAGCACGCGGTCCTCTATCAAACGCACCGCCGCGCAGTGGCGCATTGTCATAGACTCCACTATCAAGAGCGCCTTGGTCATAAACACCAGAGTCCAAGTTGCCGCCACGCGCTCCTCCTGAATAGGTGTCCAGCATTGGTACAAGTGTTCCAGTTTTGCTAACTTGACCCTGGATGGTCCTTCTTTGCACACGGGTTGGTTGCTGATAAGTCGCCCCTACAGTTAAATTGCCCCTGTCAAAACCATACACGCAAAGCGAACCGGCTGCTACGACCAATGTCGACAGCAGCGCAATAGTATTTCGTGCCTTGTGAGCAAATAGCGTCATAATCCTCCAGCCATGGTTAGGACACCATGAGCTTAGACGCCCGGAGAACCCGAATGTTCCCACTTATGGCAGTTTGCAATTGTTAATCCCAATGACGGAATCTAGTGTTGGCAGAACGAACAGTCAGCATGCGGTCAAGCAATACGCCCAGCTCATTCAATCGCTGATCGTAAGCACCATAACGTAGGCTTTCAGCCAAATATCTATCACGCAAGCGATCAGCTTCTGGCGGTGTAATACGACCGTCAACCACTCCTCTATCTATTCGGGCAGCCAGGGCTCGTGCGTTTGAATTACGATAAAAACGGTTGGCCCTGTTATTCCAACGATAGCCGGAATGCCCCGGCGTACTCAAGAAATTATTCATGTTAGCTGTGACCTGGGCATATCCATTTACCAGGTGATTAGTCTCCCGTTCATTCAATGCACTATCCTCAGAATAGGTCAGTTGAAGGTCCGCTAGACGGTCCAGTTTGTCATGCAATTGTGCTGCTTCGGCAGGACTTAGTTTGCCGGAGGCAAGATTTCTGGCAATTTGAGCTTCCAGTTGAGATCTTTTAGTGTTCAAGTTGGTTTGAACTACACTTTGTGTAAAAGAAAAGCCTCTATCCCGACTGTGCGCTTGCTGCGCTAGTAGCAACACTGACACTACAGCAATCATTAAAAAGGAATTTCTGTGGCTTAGACTCATGATTTACCTCCTATCGCAAATTCTTGCGACCCCAAGCTAAAAACTAAGGTGCAAGCCGATAGGGAAAGTTCCCAAAAGGAATTTCTTATTTATTTCGAATTCAAATTTCGCTAAGACTGATTGGCCGATTTACGGTGATGGTGTGCCTGCATCAAGTGATGGACAAGCAAACGCAAATCTTCAAGTCTTTTCGCGCCATTGAAGATGACGACAGCCTGAGAAGCAACAACTTCGTTGTTGCCGGATTCAGAACCAAGTGAATCGTTTATTTTGTCCAGGGCCACATTTAGCTCCGTCACCGTGGATGTCCATTCTTTCCAGCGCTTATCAAATTGTTCTTTGCTGATATTAGGAACAGACAGTGCATAAATTCCGTTTTGCACATCTTTGACATCATTGCCCATTAGACGAATAATTGGTTCGATAGAACCAATAAAGAAAACCAGCCATTCTCTTCTAGCAGGAAGGTAGTCGTCCTTAAAATTTATGCCGTCCATGGAAAGAGACTTCGGTTCAACAATTTTTCCAGGAGAGTTAACAGGCAATTCCTTGCGCGTAGCCTCAAGGAAAATGAAAACAGCCTCCTGCTTAATTTGCTTGAGACACAAACCAACATCTCTAATGTCGCCCATAGTTACAACGTATTCGCCGGATTCCTTGGCGTCATCGATTCTGTCTGCGTAACAAGCATTGCTCCCACTCACGGCAAGCATAACTGTAAGAGAAAGTAGTATCGCCCGGCGCATTAATTTGCCGTACGGCTTTACTTTCCTGATTGCCTCTATGCCTGACATATTTCTCTCCTATTATTCAGAGCTTGAAGGTGCTATCGCTCACACCTTTATTAACCAATAAATTCTTAAAAGCAACGGTACATAAAATCTTGCCGTTGGTAAAGTACGCCCATTCCACTGGCAGCATAGTGTGCGGATTGACGAGCAGTCTCTCAGTGGCTGGATCTCCTGCCTGTCCTTCGAAAATGTCAATCACGACCACCGAATCATCACCATGCAATGTGCTTGCCGAAACAGGCATTTTGGTTGCCTTGCAAGATGCCCCATTGGCAAGCTTCTTTTGCAAAACAGACAATAGGCTAGCGAAATCAGACTTCACAACACTATTACCACTCGGCAACCTGAGCACGCGTGAGTTTTCATCTAGGGTCATTTGCATAGCATGCAAGAGTCCGCCGCCTGCGCCTTTTATTGTCCCATCAGCCTGCTTAATAATCACCGAGCCGTTGCGATAGTCCTGAGAAATAACTTCAATGCGAATCATTCCCGGTTTTTTAAAGTAGACCTTTGCGGCAGCTTCTTTGGGCTTGCCAGTCCGCCAACTAACTTGCGCGCAATCATATTGGTAGTCATTGAGCCCCTGCACCTTGTCCATCAACTTGCTAACAAGCTGACCACCATCAATAGTTGTCTGGGAAGTCATATCGATATTGGCAATGGCGCACTGTACCTGCGGAGAGTCTTGAGCCATCAGCTGAGGCTGACCGCTCATCGCTGTTATTGCCACAACAAGACTTAGAACCGCCTTGTACTTCATACATCCCCAACTCATGCCAACGCCTAAAAGACTAATTTGAATATGCCATAAGCAAGGTTGAGAAACAATCGAGAGTTAAGTTCAATTGCCAAATCTTCACATATTGGATGTCATCTAAAGCGCAATGACTAAGTGCTAATGAATCTACTGCTGTTTACATACACTTCACGAACGAAGCGTTTTCAGTGCCTCTGCTATGGATGTTCTATACGGGGCCTTTAATATGCCAGCCTCGGTAATAATTGCTGCTATCAGATTTGCACGCGTGACGTCAAAAGCAGGATTGAATACCTTCACTCCAGCCGGTGCCATCAACTGTCCATGCAATTCGATAACTTCACTTGGCTCACGCTCTTCAATAGGAATATCTTTGCCGCTTTCAATATGTGGATCTATTGTTGAGAGCGGGGCTGCGACATAGAAAGGGATCGCATGGTAATTGGCCAGTACGGCTAAATTATAAGTTCCAATTTTATTAGCGGTATCGCCATTGGTGGCAATGCGATCAGCACCGACAACTACCAAATCAATTTTGCCACTAGCCATTAGATGCCCGGCCATTGAATCCGTCACTATAATTGGCTCAAAACCTTCTTGCAATAATTCCCAGGCAGTGAGTCGCATTCCCTGTTGGCGTGGTCTGGTTTCCGCTGTGTAAACAGTCACTTCCGAACCATTAAGACGAGCCGACAGTATTACACCTAATGCTGTTCCCCAGCCACATGTGGCCAGTGAACCGGCATTACAGTGTGTCAATATGCCGGACTGTTTGCCAACTAACTGAGCACCAAAATCACTCAAGCACTTATTGATATTGAAATGTTCGAGAATCATGCCTTCGGCAGACGCGCACATCAAATCGGCAATAGCGGACACACTATTTTCTTTGCCAGTCAATGCGTGAATTCGCTCCAGACCCCAACGTAAATTAACAGCTGTTGGTCTAGTTGACTCAAGGGTCAAGCGTGCCTCACCAAGGCGGTCTAGAAAGACGCTAGTAGCCATTCCGGTCTGAGCCAGACGCTTTGCCTCCCAGGCAAGACCTAGGGCACCTGCAACGCCTATAGAGGGCGCTCCTCTGACGACCATGTCCTTAATGGCAAAGCACATGTCTTTCAGAGACGTAGCATCAAAATCTTCTACTGAATCAGGAATTTTTCGCTGATCTAATAAGACGATTCGGTCGTCAACAATACGTATCGGCATAACAGAAGGGACCAGGCTCTCGCCTGATCCCTTCTTGTAAGTCGTCTCAAAGGACATTACTTACCTTGTCTTGCTCTGAGAAACTCTGGAATATCCAGAATGTCCGAGGCGATTTTCTTGAACTCGCCACCGGCAGCTTGTCTTTGTGGCGCTGGTGCGCTCAATGGGCTAGCTGTGGTTGAACGAGATACGTTTCTTGCTTGTGGCTGAACAGCCATGTCGAAGCCTGTGGCAATAACAGTGATGAGCACTTCGCCATGCAATTTGTCATCGATAACAGAACCAAAGATGATGTTGGCATCATCGGATACTGCTTCGTAAATGACATTGGCTGCTTCTTGGACTTCATGCAATGTGAGGTCCGGTCCGCCGGTGACGCTGAAGATAACGCCAGCTGCACCATCGATTGTTGTTTCGAGCAATGGGCTGCTGATGGCATTGCGAGCAGCTTCTGCAGCTCTGCCTTCGCCAGTTGCGCGACCGACGCCCATAAGCGCAGAGCCTGCTTGTGACATAACTGCCTTAACGTCAGCAAAGTCAACATTGACCAGACCCGGCACTGTGATGATGTCGGAAATGCCTTGTACACCTTGCATCAACACACGATCAGCTTCCAAAAATGCTTCTTGCATTGAAGCTCTGTGGTCAACCACTTCCAGCAAGCGCTGGTTGGGGATAACGATCAACGTATCAACACGGTTCTTAATTTCTTGAATGCCGCCTTCGGCTTGGTTCATGCGGCGCTTACCTTCAAATAAGAAGGGTCTGGTCACCACACCTACTGTCAGAGCGCCCAATTCACGAGCAATTTCTGCCACTATTGGAGCAGCACCGGTTCCGGTACCACCACCCATACCAGCAGCGATGAATACCATGTCAGCGCCTTCTAAGGCGGCAGCTATTTCTTCACGGCTTTCTTCAGCAGCCTTTGTTCCAACCGTTGGATTACCACCGGCTCCCAGACCACGTGTCAGCTTGCCACCGATTTGCAGTCTATTCTTAGCGGCTGCCAGCTCCAAAGCCTGCGCATCTGTGTTGCAGGTCCAGAACTCAATTCCATTTACGCCAGCGGCAATCATACGATTGACGGCATTGGAACCAGCACCACCAACACCAACAACTTTGATGTTAGCCTTACTATCTGTTCTCGATTTATCGTTACGGTCAGCCACGGGAATGAACCTCATTGAAGTATCGGCGAAAAAATCTCTCGTTCGAGAATACACTACTTAGAACTAATACACATAAGACACAGTAAATAAGGCGTTAGTACGCCAATCACATGCCTTGTGGACTGGATAATCGTATGACCTTGAGCTCCTATTTGCAAGCCAGTAAAGCCCCCATAGAGTTAAGCTTTTCACAGGTTGTCGGGTGTCGGATAAGACGGTCAAAACGGTTGCCATGCCCTTGACTGCCGCTTTTCGGAATTTCCCATATCCACGAAAATTCGCTCTGAGATTTTCGTAAGGAAACTTAAAAGAAGCGTCTTGGGATTTCAACGACCCTTTTTGCTTAAGCCGGCCT
>SBAT01000138.1 GCA_005240105.1 Chloroflexota bacterium | reverse complement strand
GTTCTCATAGGTGGCGCAATCTTCAAGAACATCCAGAAAGGTCACTAAGACCTGATGAGAGCAAAAAACAACCTAAACCTTTACCCCCAAGAACGACTCGCCCAAAAGCGAGTCGTTCTCTTTCCATTAGGAGAAGCCGTCAATGAATACACGATTCGCTAAGTTAACCGCTCAATGTCTTCTTGCAGGAGTCCTGGTCGCAACCTTTCCCGCACTTCTTTCAGGAATGGTCGCTCTTGTGTCCATCCTAAGTAAAGCAGCCCACGCATTCCTGGCGGCAAATCTCACCTTGCAATATCTGGTCATGGCACCAATTGCCATCTTCGCCGGGATTGCACTCATCTACTCTCGCTACAACGAGCCGAGCGTATTCGACGATGAGGACTACTTCATCGAAAGATACGACCGCTACGTGCTGAAGGGAAAGCGAGAAGCAAGCGACTACATCATGCGCGCGCTGCGAGTGACAGGACTTGCCAGCCTGCTTGTCGGAGCACTTCTCATCGTGCAGCTCATTCCGCTAGTGCCGCTGCAAATACTAGCGGCCTTCGGCACGAGCCTTGGAGTCACCATTGTCGGCTGGCTCATGTGGCTCATCACGGGAGTCGTGGCTGTATCAGTGTATTTCGGCAAAGAACATATTCGCAGTATGTTCTACTCGCTTGTCGCACGCATGCACATTCGGGATTGCTACTACGGTCAAATCGTTGTCCTTAGCAAAGCAAACATCCGTGGGCGCATAGCTAGAGTGGGCATATGCTTCGCCCGCATCTACACAGGAGCCTCTGTTGAATACAGAGACATCTTGGTCTCAGAGTTGTACGACTCTGGTCTGGGATACTCCTGCTCCATCACCGAACGCGTTCGACCAATTCAATAAGCCAATGAGTCTGCCCAATCAGAGTCCCGTCATTCTGAGCGAAGCGAAGAATCTCGCGTCTTAAGTTACGAGACTCTTCGCTGTCGCTCAGAGTGACAGTACCTGGTTCACTGCACCCTTTTTCCGTCCTTCTGTTTTGCCAACCACGGCAAAACAGAAGGACATTTAGTTTTACCAAGGAGAGATAGCAATGACAGCAACCAAAATCGATTTTAGCTTTTCCAACAAAAACATCAAAGATAAAAGCTACCCGATCATTTATGCCCTGATCTTGATCGGCGCTGCCCTCACCATCGGTGCGCAAGAAGTGGCGAAGTCCGACCACAACGACGCGCTGCAAAAGCTCGCCGACGCCATCTATTACGGCGGCTACATGGATAAGCAAGCTCTCCATGGACAACCATGGCGTTTTGTCACACACATGTTCCTGCATGGTGGCATCGTTCATCTGGTGATGAATTTGATGGCTTTCTCCTTCTTCTATCACCGCCTAAAGACAATCATCCCGAAATATTACTGGATGCTGCCTTACTTCTTAGGCGGCATTGGCGGTGCATTCCTTCAATATGTATGGACACCAAATGAGGCTGCAGTTGGGGCTTCCGGTGGCTTATGCGGACTCTGGGGATGCTTGCTGGCGGCAATGTTCCGCTACCGAAAGGCTCCCGCTACAGAACGTCCTTGGCACATCAAGGAAGGTTTCATGGTCCTGGTTGTGATGATCGTTTTCCAGGCTTTGACGGAAATGTTCATCCCCAACGTTGGACACGGAGCGCACCTTGGTGGACTTATCGTCGGTACGATCATCGGAATGCTCATGCCGTTGAATTGGCAACCACGTCTGGTTGCATCTAGAAAAGATGCGGTCAATGTTACTGGTTTGGTGCAGCATGGTAATACAAGCGGACACTACTTTGACAGTGTTCAGCTTGAACCAGCTAAGAATTTCGATGCGGCACATGATTTCGTGATCGCAGAAAGAGATTCTATCGACTGGAGCAACAAGGTCACCCTTCGCTATGAGTTACTTGCCGGCACCATGCCTGAGCAATCTACTCTGCAGCAAGCACCACAAATTGCATCCGCTCACGAAATACGGGGGAACGTGCCATTACCTTTGAAAGGTGAGGAAATCACGCTCTCCAATTTAGCTGAACCTGATGAGCGATCCAATACTTGGAAAATGCTTTTGTTCGGAGTTTATAACAATGAACTCACGCTCGGACGCAAATCATCCAGTGAGTCGGCCAAATCCGATTCGTCTACAGAAGGCTAACTACTGACTTTCACTCCACGAGGACCTCAATCAATGACAGAAACAAATCAAAAACCCGTGTTCTGGATCGTGCGCGACACCTTCGACAATGTGCTTGCACCCAGATTCGGTGAAACACTCACCGGACTCAGAAGACACGAAGTAATTGCGTACATCGAATACTCCGACGGCATCGGACACTTCAAATACGGATACGGTCCAAACAACATCTCCGGCAATCCCTCCGACCTCGACATCGACGGTCCGGACGATGTTCTCAAATATCGACTCGGCTCAATTATTTGGGACGCCCGCATCGAGCTGGCGAAAGCTAACGGACTGGCAGCCGATCCCAACGCTATGCCAAGCCCGGACATTCAAGAACTCGGCGACGTCGAGTATGGCGTCAAAGGTACCAAATGGACTTTCAATGCCGAAATAGGACGTTGGCAGTAAAACTCACAACCACAAACAATCAAAGGTAAATGAAATCATGAAACTACCC
>SBAT01000056.1 GCA_005240105.1 Chloroflexota bacterium | reverse complement strand
GTCCTGACCTTCCCAGCTGCTGCCGTGGCTATTATTCTCAATTGCATTTTGGCAGGACTTCCGGGCGCATTGACGGCAGTCGCCGGCTGGTTTGCCGGAGCCGTCCCAATGGCACTGCCAATCTTACTATTGCCGCAGCCCAACAACAGAAAAGGCTTCGGGGACATCAAACTAATGGCTGCAACCGGTGCCTTTCTCGGACCAAAACTTGCCCTGTGCGTATTCTTCTATTTCTGCATTTTCTACGGCATCTTAGGTGTCGGCAAGATTGCTGTCATGACCCCCTGGTACAAATTGGTCTTACAACCAATCGCGCCAACCATATTTCAATTTACTCCTGACGATCTAGACAAGCTCACCAAAATGCGCAAGTCCTACATGCCGCTTGGACCAGCAATTCTTCTGGGCACAATCTGCGCTATATTGTTTGAGAAACAAACTCTGGCGCTCTTTTCACTGAACTAATCAATGCCTGACCCGCTTGGTTATGCGGCTTCATGACCCTAACTCAGACTTGACGCAATAGTCCATGTTGGGCGAAGTACACAAAAGCGATGGCGCGCGTACCGGTTAGAGCCTCAATATCTTTCAAGTACTGCAAAACCTGGCGCCTGTGACCGGCAAGTTGTTCATCAAGATTTGCAATATCAAAGTGATCGGTTTTAAAATCAATGATGTGCCACTGACCATGGCTATCCTCTAGGAGCAAGTCTGGACGTCTGGTATAAACATCGTCGCCAGAAGAAATCACATAGGGCATTTCGCGCAGCGTCCTTACCGACGAAGCCCATATTGAGTGAAGTTCGCTCTCTTTAAACTTCTCGATAAGCTTTTCCACCTCTGCAATTAGCAATTCTCTCTGTCCGGCATGAATTGCTCGAACGTCCTTGTGATGGGCCAGTTCGTTAAGCACACTGTCCGGTACTTTGGTCCAACCCGGCTGCCAGCGTTGCATAATCAAGTGAAAGAGCTGTCCCAATACGGTTGGAGCCAATGTTGGTTCGTCAAATGCCGGAGTAATTCTTGCCAGCAACTTCCAGTCGACAGTAGGTTCATCGATTGTTACCGAGACGGGTTCCAGCATTTGCTGATTGAAAGATGGCTTTGCTTTGTCCAACGACTGTTCATCATCGGCACTCGGTCCAAATAGATTCATCTGCCACGTGCTCAACGCTTCACTGTCCAACCGGCGCAACTGAATCGTCGCATCCCTGTCCAACACTTTGGTCTCAATGCCAGAGTCATTATCGAAACTTCCGATATCAATTACAGAGGTAATCCAATCGGCAAACGATGATCTGTCGCCACCATCGCACTCAAGAAATAGCGATAAATAATCTCTGGCGCGTGTTGCCGCCACATAAAAAAGCCTTTTCTTCTCGGCAATCTGCATATCGCGTTCCATTTGGTTGGCTGCTGCATACAAAGCCGGGACTTCGTCGGATTTAGAACGAGCACTGTTGAACGCCATACCAAATTGTCTATGGAAAATTAGCTTTGGCGAATTACTAATAGCTTTTCCGTCAAGTACGGGCAAAATGACAGCAGGAAACTCCAAGCCTTTCGAAGCATGGATGGTCATCAATTTAACAGAATCGCCCATATCCAGAGGTGCAGCCGATTGACGGACGGACAACTCTCGCATGCTCTGTAATGCCTGAAGGAACTCGCCTACCGGCATACAGTTGTGGTCGAATGATAGCTGTTGAAACTTCCAGATATTGCGCGAGCGTTGCTTGCCATTCGGCAAGGACAACAAAATTGCCTCATAATTGCTATCGGCGATGATTGTTTGAACCAATCTGCCAACCGGCTCAGCTGACGCATGCTTCAACCATGATTCAAGCATGGCAACCGCTGGTTTGACTTCCTCGGAAGCAGCAACTCTAAGGTAATCCCACAAGGATTGTTCGTTTTTAGCAGCACTAACCAGCTGTTGTATAACAACGTCACTTACTCCGACAAGTGGCGAGCGCAAGACAGTCACAAGCGCATGACTGTCTTCCGGGCACCACAGAAAAGCAAGCGCCGATTCGAGATCGTAGATTTCCTGCGCGTATAACAGTCCGCTGCCAGCAACCGTAATATATGGTATGTTCTGTGCGGCCAACGCCTGCTCGATAGCAACAAAGTCCTTTCTGGCTTGTACTAAAACGGCAAAATCACCATACGCAATTGGGCGAGTTGTAGATGTTGCCTTTTCAAAAACAACTGCCTTGTTTTGGACCTTTTCCTTTATCCAGCAAGCGACAGCGTCGGCTTCAACGCTGCGTACGTTCAAGTTATCCCGGCTACCTTCCTCATCGGCACCGTCAAAAGAAACAATCTCTACTCGAGGCACATCTGAAGCATCAGTGCGGTGTGGAGCAAGTGCTTGAAACTTGGCACGATAATCGATTGCACTATCATCCAACAAGCCTGCAAATACGTGGTTGACAAAGGCTACGATTTCCGGATGACTGCGGAATGATGTATTCAATTCAACAAGCAGTCCTTCCGCTTCTCGGTCGGTTTCCGTAATGCGTTTACGCCAACGATTAAAAGTCTCGACTTCAGCTCCCTGGAATTTATAGATTGACTGTTTATCGTCGCCAATTAAAAACAAGCGCGCCTTTGGACCAAGCAGTGCTTCCAAAATTTCAGCTTGGATGGCATTGGTATCCTGGAATTCGTCAATTAAAATAGCAGCAATACTCTCATTGTAGTGCTG
>SBAT01000436.1 GCA_005240105.1 Chloroflexota bacterium | reverse complement strand
GCTTTTACGGGCATTAAGCTTTTTTACTTAATTGAGAGCTATAAGCTCGTACACTTTTGGCATGGAAATCTTCAGTCAGTCCCTGTGGCATGGCCAGCGACTCGTGGCAACTGTCCTTAAGGCAGCAGTTTCGCGTGGGCGCCTAGCACATGCTTACTTGTTGAGTGGGCGTGCCCAGGAGGATAAATGGCAGTTAAGCCGGCAGCTCGCTTGCTATCTCAATTGCCAGGCGCATGACAAGGAAAAGGTCGGTTCTTGCGCCTTTAAACTTGGCTTGTTTGATGACCAGAAAGCAGAAATCCAGATTTCTAAATTATGTCGAAATTGCAATTGGATAGTTGGAAACCAGCACCCGCAGGCTTTTGTTCAGCTTCAGGGTGAAGAGACAAAATCCGGCAAGATTGCTGTTGAAAAGGCAAGGATGTTGGCCTCTGAGCTGACGAAAACCTCCGATTATTTTCGTGTGGTCGTTATTCCTGATGCCTCGGAAGCTATCCTGCACAGACCGGCAGCCAATGCATTGCTCAAGACAATTGAAGAGCCGCCGGCAAATACGGTATTTATTTTGTTTGCTGACCACTTTGAAGACGTTTTGCCGACCATTGTTAGCCGCTGTCAGGTGCTCCACCTTATGAATCAGCCAAGTAAAGCAAGCGACCTCGGTAATCTAAGTTTGGAATCAGCACAACACTTGCAAAAGTTTGTCGGCTCCTTGTCTTTGACCGATCCTAAATCTAAGCGCGTCTGGACTGGTCTTGGTTGGGCGAAATCCGCCCAGGCAATTAGCGAGAAAACTGAATTGCCGCTCTCTGAGATAATTGACCAGGTCGTTAACCATGAAGTAGAGACGTGGAAAGATTTAGCGATCAAAACACCAGCTTATGCCTATTATCTTAAAAGCCTTGTCGATCTTGCTGATAAAACCAAACAACAGCTTGACCATTACGTATCAGCAAAGGCTGCTTCCGATTACTTTGCGCTATGCTTAAGAAAGCTTCGTCAAGACTATTTCGGGAGCGGTGTCTTTGGCAAGGGCTGATTCGCTACAAATAGGTTCGATTTTTAAGAGCGCCGTCAGTTGGCAGGTCGTCTTTGGCGCGGTCATGTGTCTGGCATTTTATATGACCATTGCTCAGCCGGAAGCGAAGCTTTCCGAAGAGAACAACAATAAGTCACAAAAAGTGGCCAACCTGGATTCGCCGGAAATTTTGCGACAGGCCAATATAATGGAACCGAGCATTTTGCTTGCCGAAGGCAAAATGGATATGGCAGTGACATCTGCTCATGCTTTGGCTAAGACAAAACCATACGATGTTGCAACAATGATTTGCGTCGGCAACGTCTTGACAAAAATTTCTGACAAGGAAGAAGGGTTTCGCTATTTGAAGCGGTCTGTGGCTTTGGCTCCGCATAGTCGGTATACCCGTCTTAATTTGGCTTCCAGATTAATAGAAGACAAACAATACAGCCCTGCAGAATTGCAATTGCGTTTGATAATCCAGGCCTATCCTGATTGGTCCAAACCTAGAATTGATTTGGCTAATGTCTATTTGAGGACAGCGCGGATAAGTGAGGCTGCTGATGAATTGGCAGCTGCTCTAAAATCCGATCCCAATAATTTCGAAGTCCGCAGACAAAGGGCCTTAGCACTGGCTTCAATTGAACAATATCGAGAAGGTCTGGCCGAGTACGTTCTGGCGGATTCAATGGAGCAGCAGGTTATGGGTTTACCCAAAGACATCAGGAAGCTGAAAGATACTTGGGGATCTCTAGATCGTGCCTTATTCCAGCTGCTTCGCGAGCGCCAAGAGCGCCCGGAAGATCCCTCTGTGAAAATTCGACTGGCGAGGTTGTATCTGTATATGGGACAACTCAGAGAATCAAGGCAGCTGCTCATCGAAGCTCGTAAATCTGCTCCAACTAATCCGGACATTCAACTCAACTTGGCTATAGTCTTACAGAAGCTTGGTGATACCACTCAGGCGGTGACCGCTTTCTCAAATGCAGCTAAGTACAGTGGAGCGATTGAGCACGATAAGCCGTCATCACATCAAGGCAATAGCCAGCCTTTGCCTAGTGTAAGTGGGTCTGGAGGTTAGTTAAACTCCGGCTTTGGCCCCTACATCCGACCGGCTAAGTTTAGCTAGTGCCTGCCAATGTTTCTTTTCTTCTTCACTAATTTCTGTGGGGATAGTTACTTTTACCCTAACCAGGTGATCCCCTCGCACGGAAGACTTTAGTTGCGGCAGACCTTTGCCTTTAAGGCGTAACAGTTTTCCATTTTGGCTGAATGGTGGGATCTTGACCATGACTGGGCCGTCGAGTGTCGTCACATTGCACTCACCGCCAATAACTGCTTGTGGTGCGCTGACTTGAACTTCTGTTACCAGATTGTCCCCTTCCAGTTTGTAATACGGATGCGGCTTTACCTTTACTTTCAAGTAGAGATCTCCGCGCTTGCCGTTTGGTCCCATGCCGCCTTCGCCGGACATTCTAACTTTGGCTCCGGCGCGCACGCCCTTGGGAATTTTTACTTCCAGTGTGCGTGTCTTGCCGCCGGGCTCAGTGATTTGAATCTTGCGCATAGTGCCGTTGGCGATTTCTTCAATGGTCAGCTCGACATCGGCTTCTTGATCTGTGTTCCGTCGTCTTTGTCCAAATTCAGCTTCTTGCGCTCCTGGAAAACCAAATGGACTGCCAGTGGTACCACGGGCGCCACCACGAGCCCCGGCGCCGGCCATTGCTTGACCGAAAAGAATATCAAAGAAGTCCGAAAACTGCGCTCCGCCGCCACCCATGCCACCCATGCCACCCATTCCACCCATGCGCCCAAAGTCAAAGGTGAAGCCACCCATGTCAGGTGGAGGTGTAAAGTCGGACCCTGCCTTCCAGTTTGCTCCTAGCATGTCGTAGCGTTTGCGCTTATCGGCATCCTTGAGGACCTCGTAAGCTTCGGTGATTTCCTTGAATTTCTCCTCAGCTTGAGCCTTATTCTTGCCCTGATTGGTATCCGGGTGATGTTGCCTGGCTAGCTTCCTGTAGGAAGCCTTTATTTCTTTCTCTGTGGCGTTTCGAGAGACGCCAAGAGTTTGATAGTAGTCTTTATATTTGACCATGGTTCATATTGTGCTACATGCGGACCCTTGGCGCAAAAGTTATTTAAAAGGTTAACTTAAAAGGTTATGAGGTTAACCTGCCAAGGCCGGTTCTTGGGCCGTAATTAGCTACAATTTTGCCAGGCCTATCAAGAAGGAAATAGTTATGGTTACAGCCCTATTAAAAGACGTGGTCGCCGGTCGTCGCCTGACGCTTAGTGAGGGAGCCCGGATTTACAGGGAAGCTAGCCTGCTCGATTTGGCCTGGGCTGCTAATGAGGTGAAGCGCCGGTTTCACAAGGACGATGAGCCGATTACTTTTGTTATCGACCGCAACGTAAATTACACAAATGTTTGCAATGCCTACTGCCAGTTTTGTGCATTTTATGCAGCTCCCGGGTCTAGTAAAGGCTATGTTCTGCCCTACGAACAAATTAAGAGCAAGATTGAAGAGTTGCTGGATTTGGGTGGGACGCAATTGTTATTGCAAGGCGGACACAATCCCGAGCTTGGTATAGAGTATTACGAAGAAATGCTCGGTACTATTCGCCGTGATTTTCCAAAACTTACCTTGCACGCTTTGTCGCCGTCGGAAATTGATCATATTACTCGCGTAAGCAAGTTGTCTTTGACCGAAACTTTGGAAAGACTAATTGCTGCTGGTTTGTCATCTATCCCTGGCGGTGGTGCTGAAATACTTGTTGAACGGGTGAAGGATGTTATAAGTCCACTGAAGATGCCTGCTGCCCGCTGGTTGGAAGTTATGGAAAGCGCTCAGCGACTGGGTCTTAAGACATCGGCCACTATGATGTACGGCACGGTGGAGACCATTGAAGAACGTATAGAGCATTTGATTAAGTTACGCGATTTGCAGGATAAGACAAACGGATTTACAGCCTTTATCGCTTGGTCTTTCCAGCCTGGAGGTACGCCAATGGGGCGGAAGATAACCAATGAGACAACTGCTGTAGAGTATTTGCGCATGGTAGCTATCGGTCGTTTGATTGCCGACAATATTCCTAACGTGCAAACTTCTTGGGTCACTCAAGGATTGGGATTGGGACAAGCTGCTTTCGCTTTCGGCGCCAATGACTTTGGTGGCACGATGATGGAAGAAAATGTCGTGTCTGCAGCCGGTACTTACTTTGAAGTGAGCCTTAAGCAAATGATCGAGGCTATTCATGCCGCTCACCGCGATGCCGCTCAGCGTGACACCCAGTACAATCTTTTGAAGACCTACCCGCGCCAAGTTCTCCAGCCGGTTTAACCTCACGGGGCTACCTTTTGGGTATATGACTAATTGGGTGGTCGATCATGAGGTTTTTCAGTTGCCGATAATTGATTTTCTAAGAATTCTAGGGGTGAAAAGGCGGCGCAATCAGCGTGGCGGAGCTCAAATTGCTGAATTTGCAGCTACACTGCCGCTCATTTTTCTGTTTGTATTCGGACTCATGGACTTAACGACCTATATGGCTGCTTTTGCCACAGCCGGTCTGGTGGCCAACGTAACTGCTCGGGCTGCTGCCCCATCGATATCTTTAACCGCTGCCTTATCTAATGCTGAAAAGGCGGCTAATTGTGTTTTGAGCGGTGACGACTGTCCCGGTGGCAAAGCAGCCATCCGCTTTGCTGACTTTGTGAAGATGACACCGAAAGACAGTAGCGCCATGAGACTCGTGGTCAATCAGATTGCCGTAGAAGGTGGTGCTAAGTCGGCATTTAGCGGTACCGTGGATACAAGCAAATTCTTTTATCAATACGAGTCGCAATGCACATTTCAGATAGCCCCATGGATACCATTTGATTATTTTGGACCAATTCCAATAATCAGCACCTCATCGCCAATGAAGTTTACTTCCACGTCCTTTGTGGAGCACCCGGAAGGTCTAACCAACTAGTTGCAGCTCTATTTCTTCTGAAAAGTTGACTGGTACCAATGCATGAAATTGCCTACCAGATCGTATTTGGCTACTGACGCAGCCTTGTAAATTTGCTGCACCTGCTTGTTTTGAGGAGCTATAGCATAGGCTCTTTCAGCATAGGGCAAGGCTTCCACTGGTCGTCTGCGGTCCAGCATTATTTTGGCTACTAGAAGATTTGGTTCCAGCTCTTGGGGCGCCTGATCAGCAGCAGTTTTTAGTGCCAGTTCGGTAACATCAAACCATTTACGTGACAATCTAGGATCTTGAGAGACCGTCTTTGTTGCTGCCACGCGGGCAAATCCACTGCCCAAGAGGAAGAATACCTGAGGCGAGTTTTTGACGAATTTTCTAGCCTCGGTGACTAGGTTTAGTGCTTCATCAGGTTTGTCGATGTTGTAGCTAGCCAGTTGTCCTAAAACTAAATAGGCAACCGGGTAATGTGGATTCAAGGACAGTGCCTTCAGGGCCAGTTCACGGGCATCACTAAATTGTGCCGATGACAGTTTGACGTCTGCTTTTAATATAAGTGCTGGATAAAAGTCTGGTGCCAGGTTAACGGCTTTTTCGGCAGCTAGTCCAGCTGCTGTTGGATCACCATATAACAAATAAGCCCGCCCAAGATTCAACCAAATGTCTTTGTCTGTTGGATATTTTTTGCTCAGTGCTTCCAGTCGAGATAAAGCTTCCGGTATACGCCCTGATTCCAGCAGACATTGAGCTATGGCTCTTTGCGCATGCACATCACCTTTGCCAAGGCTTACTGCCTTTTGGTACTCTTCAAGGGCGTTTGCTAATTGCCTGCGGCTGTAATAAACGGTGGCAAGATTGTAGTGAGCATTGCCACTGGACGGACTAAGCTTTACAGCCAGCTGTGCTTCTTCCAAGGCCTTATCGCTCATGCCCATTGCCTGGTAAATTGCCGTCATAGCCAAATGTGGCGTTGAGGAATTAGGTTCGCTTTTAGCAACCTGCTGCTCCAGCGTCAGCGCTTCTTGTAACTTGCCTTCTTGAACAAGTTTCTTCGCTTGCTCATTCACCTTGCTGTCCACGCTGTAGCAGGGCATCGAGCAAGAGAGGATTAACAGCGCGGATAAACTAATATATTTCATTTAATACTCATAGGGATTTTAGAAACGCTAATAGATCTGCCTTTTCTTTTTCCGGCAGCATTTCGTAATTTTTGACCACGCGGTCGGCTTGACCGCCGTGAGCCAAAATGGCTTCGTTTATATCTGTTGTACGGCCGTCGTGCAGAAGGAATTTCTTAATGCGTAATCCCCACAATGGAGTTGTTCTCCACTCACCGCCCAAGGCGCCACCTTGCGGTAGACCGTCGGCAAGTTTTCCGCCCATTTGATGTACAAGGAAATCGGAGTAGGCTTTAACCGGCTTGCTCTCCAGCGCTTGTATTTCCATATGCTTTAATTCCGGTCCCGGACTATCCGGATCAACGACATAGACAATGGGAGCGGTAGACATTTCCGGTACGTGACAAACAGCACACTGCAACTGTTCGAATACCTTTTCACCACGTTTAACCTCTTCGGTAATTGGACCTCTATCCGGTGGTGCCAAAAGTGCCTGGTGATAAGCAAGCTGTGCCATAAAGTGACCTTTGTCATTTGGTTCAGACGGCAGGTACTTGTATATGCATTTTGGAAAATTGGAAATACCCGTAGCGGACTTTTCGTTTTCCTGGAAAAATGTTGTAATGCCCATCTCTACGTTTAAGGCTTCTTGCGTGAAGGTAAGCAGCGTTGAGTTTTGATTCTTCCAACCGAACCGACTAATGCGCGGTCTATAGGTCAAAGGATCAATCTGGGAAAGAGCGCGACCGGCAAGCTCAGGATTTGTCTTCAATTCTTTGAAGACGTTTTGCACGATATCCGGATCAGGAATTGCTTCAATTAGTCCAAAACCAAAAACAGGTGGAGCATGTCTTAAGGAGATTAGTTCTGCTCCTGGGGGAACGGTACCAATTTCAATCTGGCAGTCGCTCGGATACTTGTTGAGGAATTCAGAGGTGATCGACTTTCTCTGTAATGCCGGACCGCCTTGGAATAGCAATATATCTACGTCGTCTTGCGATAAGCCTGTGATTACGTCTTTGAGGGGTTGTTTGGCCTTTGGGCGTTGGGCAATGCGCCTGCCGATTCTCACAACACCAGTAGAGACAATATCTCTTCCTTCGCCGCCCACTCTTTCAGTTGGCTGACCATGGCATTCAAAACAGCTCTTGCCGTTAAATAGGGGACCAAGTCCTTCTTCTGGGGTGAAGTCCTTTTTAAAGGTTACTCT
>SBAT01000024.1 GCA_005240105.1 Chloroflexota bacterium | reverse complement strand
CTTCCTAAGGACGAAATTGAGAGCCTGTCTGACTCGTTCAAGCTATTTCTTGCAGACCACTACCAAATCCGACGCCATGAAGTGTTGGGAAAATTCGTGTTGTCAGAAAAGCTCTACGATGATCTCGACGCCGCGTTAGTTGCGGCGCGAGTTGTCTATCTCAGGGAGAGGCTTGCCGCCGAAGAAGCTCATGCACCACCAGTAGAAATAATTGTGGGAAACGACCCACTGAAGGCGCGAACTATTCTGAAAGAACGAGGCTATGCTTTTTCCAAGGCATGCATTTGGAATCCACAGGGTCAACCGATTCAGAGGGACGGTAGGAGCCGTTTCGAGCCAAGCGAGTTTGATTCCTTGTTGGTTGAGTTGGCTAGGAATGAAGTGATTAGGAATTAGGTGGACTCAGTCGCGCGACTTCGTCTCCCTGAATGCCAACAAGCTCATTCGCCACATGACTGAAGAGGCGGCTCTAAGGCGTGATGTTGCTCGAATGAAATAGCGTCAACATCTTCATCGTACTTCTCCTCCTCATACGGATTGTCGTCCGTCTGAAGAACACAGTTGGGCTGGCCAAGTTCGAAAACCGGCTCTGGCGGCACTAAGACACCCATCTCGACTAGGTGATCCACCCATCCGCCTTGTGTCGCAGCGATGAGTCTTTGGTATTGCCACTTGCTGACTTTCGATCCTATGCCGAACTTATGATGGAGACGCGTGGTGTAGATGTTGGCTAGCACCTGGTTGCGGGCTGCTACGCCAGCCGGGGTAAGTCTTGTTGATAGCTCTTCGCTAAGGAGATATTCCAGATCAGCACTAAAGAGTGCTACTGCGATACTGAAGGGAACTAGATGAGAGTCAGAGTCCCAGCCCAAAATGTAATCGCTAAACATCGGAAGGATGATGTTCTTTAGTCTTAGTCTATCGAATTCTGAGATTCTAAAATTCAGAGGAGAGAGCTTTAACAATATCTCTTCCACCGCTCTCTTTTGTGATTCTCTAGAGTCCATGTCTCTGAGAAGAGAGTTCTTAATTCCGACTAGTGTATTTAGACTTAATCTATCTTCTACTAGTATTAGTTGAGTATCTATCAAACTACATACTTTGCTCAATAATTCTTTAGTTCGTGTTCGTTCATTCATTTCTCTACATATCAATTCTACGTATAATTAAATTATACCCCATAGTATCATAGTTTTAGAGCATCTCTCAAATTATCTCTTCTAAGTTTTAGAGCATTGCTCTTCATCAAGAATCTTCGGCAGGGCACTCGTAAGGGTTGTCACAACGTTCACGCCAACGCTGGGTCGTGACGTCCAAGCCAACGTTTGCGCCAACTCTCAGGCCAACATAGCCAAGTGTCGCTGACGTGTGACTTGGCGGGCAAATGCTAGTGGCTCCACAGTACGGGAGAGAGCGACTCACTGAAGTTTTTCGGCAACGTCTTCGGCACGAAGATGAGTGTAGCGGAGCAGCATACGAACGTCGCGGTGTCCGCTGATTAAAGCGACTTCCGGCAAGCTCAGGCCGCGTTCGAAGAACCGGCTAATGGCTTCGTGGCGTAGATCGTGGAAGTTCACGTCTGGAATGCCAGCGCGGGCACGTACTCGCTGCCATGCGAGCTTTACGGCGTTTGCGGTAGAGGGGAAGACCAGATCGCTACTACAAGCTGGAACATGTTCCAGCGTCTCCAGCGCGCCACTGGAAAGAGGTATCATGCGAGGATGGCCCGTCTTGGTTTCAGGTATCAGCACAGTGCGCTTGTCACGACATACGCGGGACCAGAGAAGGGAGAGGAGTTCTCCACGCCGCATACCAGTCTCAAGAGCGAAGCGAATTAGCGCGCGCATCAATGGACTACGAAGTTTGTCGATTGCCGCTGAGAGACGTTCCGCTTCGTCAGTGGTCAGACGACGATTGCGCGCTTGGCCGGGTGCGGGCGCTTTCAGCTCAGCCAGAGGATTGGAGCCCAGCGGCAGATTCCATTCCTGCCGAGCTACGCGGAACATATGGCTTAGCAACGCCATTTCCTTGCGGACGGTGGCTGATGCCACTTCCTTTAGTCGCCGATCACGGTAAGCAGCAAAGCGGTCCGGGGTTGCAGCGGCGAGGGACAGCCTGGACAACTCGGAGCGGCGTAAGCAGGCAATCCGAACGGCCTCTACAGAGGCTCCGCGCTTTACGACGGTGATTGTGGTCAAATATCGCTCTAATAGACTGTCTATCGTGGTTGTGCGGAGGAGCCGAGTGTCGACCGCGCTATCGCCCCGATCTAACTTCGCTTCGTTTTGCCGCGCCCATGTGTAAGCGTCACCCCGATAGACAAACGTGCGCGAGAAGGGCACTTGACCATCGCGCCTGATTTGGACTTGCCATTTGCCCCGGCGCTTCCGAATTGATGCCATTGACCGTCTCCACTGTGACCACAGCGTGACCGGTCGCCTCGACTGGTATGATTGGTGCCCGAAAGACCAATGATTTAGCGGGTTTTGCAGTTCGCAATCCTTGGGTTGACATGGCAGGGGTCACAGGTTCAAACCCTGTCGCGCCCACCATCGCCCCCCAAATGCCCGATTT
>SBAT01000387.1 GCA_005240105.1 Chloroflexota bacterium | reverse complement strand
GGTATCGGATGTCCATCTGGACTCGGCTTTTGCCGGCAGCAAGATCAAGCTGCCTGTCAGCAAGCGCAAAGAACGCAAGCAGGAAATTTTGGAGGGTCTTGCCCGTGTCTTTGAAGTAGCCAAGGAAAGACGTGTCGATACAATACTCATTCCAGGAGACCTATGGGATGCCGAAAGTGTCAGCAGCCAGACGGTCAATCAGGTAATTGAGCTGTGTATGTCCGTCAAGGACACATTTATTGTCATTGCGCCAGGAAATCACGACTATTATTCTGCCGATTCCATGTATAACCCGGAAGCTCTACAAGCCCGTGGAATGCGCTTGTGGCCGGCTAATGTGCACATTTTTAAGGACCCCAAATTTCAGGTAGTACAGCATCCATTTCGAGATGATGTTTCCATTACCGGTTGTGCATTTGCTGCTAATGTCCCCGTTACAGAGCGCCTCCTTTCTCAATCTGTGTACAAAGAGAAGCTCAGACCGCTCAATATACTTTTATTCCATGGCTCACTGGATGAATACACTGGTGGAGACTCTGGGTTTCCAGGCAAGTTAACCGCACCTTTTTCTGCCCAGGAATTGGCACAGCAAGGTTTTACTTACACGGCCATTGGTCACTACCATCATTTAACCCAGATCAAGGTTGAAGAAAAATTGCTTGGCGCCTATTCCGGCAGCTTAATTGGTCGGGGGCTAGATGAGAGCGGCCCACGCTATTGTCTCTTTGGCACAATCGCCGCAAAACCGGGCAGTGGACAGGAATTTGAGGTTAAGGTCGAACCGGTTGAGTCCGACAAGAGACGTATTGTAATTGCTGATTTTGACATAACCGGCAAAACATCCAATGAAGTTATCGACCAACTTTTGCTCAACCTGGTCGCGCGTGGTGCTCGGGAAGATACAGACATTGTTTACCTGCAACTGACCGGACGATACCCAGCTGGTGGTGAACCTACATATGTCAAAGAGAAGTTAGCCTCGATGTATTACCACTTGGAAGTAAACGATGTCAGCCGTCAGGATTACCTGTTGCAGTCAATCGATGAACGTACTACTGAAGGCAAGTTTGTAGCTTTCTTGAATAACCTGAAAAAAGAAGCTGAAGCTGCCGGAGGAACTGTCTCCGTAGCCAATGAAGGTGAAATTGACGTGAAGACTATTGAGGATGCCCTGTACTTTGGTCTTGATGCCTTGAAACAAAAGAGGATTACTATTCGGAATGCTGATTGAAAGCCTACTTTTTGATGCCTTTGGTAATCTTGCCGGTAAGCGCATAGACTTCCAGCAAGGGCGCTTGAACCTTGTTTTGGCTGCCAATGAGTATGGTAAATCAACGATAGCTGAATCAATTTGGGCTATCTTGTTTGATTATCCAAGTCATCAACGATCAACTGAAGATAAGCTCAAGGCGCGCGAAGCCCGCAAACCAAAGTTAGGCAATGTATTTAAGGCATCAATGGACATTTCCCTGCCTGATCAACGTCTCCGCATTGTCCGTGACTTTGATGAGAAGACATTGAAAGTGTTTGATCGTCTTAACTCAGATAGAGAAGTGACAAGCGAGTATTTGCAAGCGCAGAACCAAGATCAAGTGGGCATTCGTTTGACCGGTGTTGGTCGAGACCTCTTCCGCAATACTTCGTTTGTTGGACAAAGAGAGCTTGGTTTGACCGGACTTTCTGAAGAATCCAGCTTGTCGGCAATTTTGCAAAGTATTTCTGATGCTTCAGGCGCTGCTACAACAGCTGCCGAAGCTATTGAAGCACTAGCAGAAGCTTTGGCTAGTTTTCCCTGGCAAGGCAAAAAATATCGTGCTGAAAGGCTGATATCGGAATTAGAGCTGCAGCGCGAAGACGTTATGGTCAGGCTGCACGACCTTGATAAGGACAGGTTGGCAGCTAGAGAAGATCTGGAACGCTTGGCTCTCTTGAAGGAAAAAGTAAAGGTTGAAGAAACTCAATTGCGGGCTTTGGAATACCTTCATCTGTGCTTGGAAGTTGCTGATGTTGACACACGCCTGAACAAGGCAACTGACAGACTCGTGAATGTCAATGATCTGCGCGTGAAAATGAAACAACTTTCCGGTAGCGAGGAATTTCCCATTGCTTCTGTCAGAAATGTTGAGGAGTTATGGACTAAACGTGAAGCGCGCTTGTCCGATAGACAAAGACTTAAGCAGGAACTTGACGGCAAGGAGAAAGAACTTTCCTTGAAAGAAATGCGTGTGCGTGAGCAATACGAATCGGCTCATCATTTTACTTCCGAGGATGCCCAGACAGTCTCCGGCATTGGCATGACCTTGCAGACTGTTTTAGGTGAATTGGTACAGAACAAAAGCAAGCTTGAAACAGAAGAACTGAGAGTAAGGCAAGGCGGAATTGACCTGGATGGGCTATCGTCTGTTCGCAAGTCATTATTGAATTTAGCAACCAAAGATCTTGATGAAGCATATATGTGTCATGAAAAGATCCGCAAGATGACCGATCAGGTTGAACGTACCAAAGGTTCGGCTTGGCGTGCGCAGATGATTGCCAATGACATATTGGCTGAACGCAAGCACATGGCTGCCGGAGCTCGCAGCGGTGCGTTGATGAGTTTTGCTTTCTTGATTGTGCTAATCCTCCTTTTCTTGGCCAGTAAACTCCCGGCAGTTGCCGGAGTGCTTCCGGTAGATTCTTCTACCGTCTCGTTCACAATTGGCGCGGTGTGCGCAGTGGCACTCTTGTTTTGTGCTTTTAATGCCAAGACATTTTTTGACGCTAATAATTTCCGTAAGCTGGACTTAGCTGCAGCCCGTGAAGAGGAGGAAAGGAACAACCAGGACGCCAAAAACCTACCGCAGGAAATTGGACAGCTCAATGAACGCTTGAATATCATAGCTCGCAACGCTTTCCTAGCCGATGGCAACCAGCTTTTAGAAAGAATGCAAGCGTATGCATCAGCGGCACCAGCTCTCAAAGAGCTTGACCTGTTGACTGAAATTATCCAGAGCCAGGAGTCACATGCTGAAGTCCTGAAAGAGCAGCTAAAAGGAATGTTAAGCAAGGCCGGTTACTCTCTGGATAAGATAACCCCGCAAATGGCTTTCAAGTTGGCTGAAGATATAAACAGCTATCTTGAGCAATCGAGAGCTATTAAGTCATCCGGCGAAATGCTTGAGCATCAAAGGTCGGAATTGAAGTTTCTTTCCGATGAAATGCGTGATCTAGACGCCCAACTAAAAGAATATTTTCGCAAGGCAAAAATTGATCATCCGGAAGACATCCCTGCCGCCTACGAAACATTTACGGGCAGGATTCATTCATTTAGACAATGGCAGGACCTCCGTTCCGAATTGGGCTTGATAGAGCGCGAAAGCACATCCGATATTGCCGTCAATTCGTTGCCGGAATTGATAGAGAGACTGAAGCGTCAAAGACAGGCTGCCTGGTCGAAAATGGAAGAGCTGATCAAGGCAGGCCGCGAAAAGGAAGCGGCTGAAAAGAAGGCTGCTGAAGAG
>SBAT01000334.1 GCA_005240105.1 Chloroflexota bacterium | reverse complement strand
GTGGATGCGAAATAGCCATCGCTCCAGCAAAGGAAAGCCAATCGCAAGATCGGTTGGTTTTTCTTTCGAAAGGCAAGTACTATGTGATATCAAAGACGTCTTGACAGCGCTACTAAACGCAAGTATACTTGCGTTTAGTGACACTATATGAAAACATAGTTGCGTTTAGTAGCGGTAATGAAAACTAGAACTTTCTGGCTGAATAAGATAGACGATGCTTGGAGGCGGCGGTCTCTGGTCTGGTTGTCTGGAGTGCGCCGCTCAGGCAAAACGTGGCTTGCGAAAAGTATTCCAAATGTTGAATATTTTGATTGCGAGTTGCCCCGCGCGAGGCAGATGATGTCCGAGCCGGAATTGTTTTTGGACAATTTACGCAATAAGACAATTGTCCTAGATGAAGTGCACCGATTAGATAACCCTTCGGAAATTCTGAAAATCGCCGCTGATCATTTTCCGGATATTCGTGTTTTGGCAACAGGGTCTTCTGTTCTTGGGGCATCGAGAAAATTTAGAGACACTCTTGCCGGTCGAAAAGTTGATGTCTGGATGACACCTATGAATATTGCCGATCTTCAAGATTTCGGCAACACTGACATTCGACACCGCCTGCTGCACGGCGGTTTGCCCCCGTTCTTTCTGGCTAAGGCAGTTCCAGAGAAGGACTTTCAAGACTGGATGGATGCTTTCTGGGCAAAGGATATACAGGAGCTGTTTCGGTTGGAACGCAAGTTATCCTTCCAGAAATTTGTTGAGCTGCTCATAATGCGTAGTGGGGGGGTATTTGAAGCGTCAAAGTTTGCGGCGCCTTGCGAGGTCAGTCGTCCTACCATTTCTAATTACTTGGCCATTCTAGATTCAACCTATGTGGCGCACATCGTGAAGCCATTTAGTAGTCATCGACCAACGGAAATAACTTCCGCTCCTAAAGTGTTTGCATTTGATACTGGGTTCGCTGCATATTATCGGGGGTGGTCGTCGCTTCGAACTGACGAGTTGGGGTTGCTTTGGGAGCACTTTGTACTAAATGAACTGTTCTGTCAGTTGGAGACTCGCTCTATCAATTATTGGCGCGATAAGAGGGGACATGAAATTGATTTCGTCTATGCGCCGCGAGGCAAGCAACCGGTCGCCATCGAATGTAAGTGGAAGGCAGCAGAATTTGATCCGAGAGGTTTGAGATCTTTCCGATCGGTTTATCCAAACGGCAAAAATATAGTGGTCGCGCATGATGTAGATCGACCGTTTAGCAAAACCTTTGGTGAAAAGAAAGTTCGATTTGTAGGTTTGGTTGGGCTTGGAAAGGAGGTCTTGACGCCGTGACCGGACGTCGTTGAATTTGAAGGAAACCTTAAGAAGTTGAATGCGTTAGAACACTTTTACGGTTTGCCGCACTTATAGCAGAAGTTATACATTGACAGTAGAATGACCGTAAAATATCCTTAGGCGCCACAGCCGCAATTTAGGAGATCCGCATGGTAGGTATCTTTACAGAACTGGAAAACTACGGGCACGAACAGGTCGCCTGTTTCCAGGACAAAGAATCGGGCTTGAAGACCATTATTGGTATTCACAGCACAGTATTAGGACCAGCATTAGGCGGTTGCCGGATGTGGCCCTACACGGATGAAGCTGCGGCTCTAAGAGATGTTCTCCGGTTGGCTCGCGGTATGACCTACAAGGCGGCTGTCGCCAATTTGAAGTTGGGTGGCGGTAAGGCTGTAATCATCGGCGATTCGCGTACGCAGAAGACACCTCAGCTGCTCAAAGCATTTGGACGTTGTGTTGATTCATTAGGTGGACGATATATCACTGCTGAAGATGTGGGCATGAAGGTTAATGACATAGACACTATTCGCACACAAACAAAGCATGCTGTAGGCGGCAGCAATGAAGGTGGCTCAGGCGATCCTTCTATCATGACTGCATTCGGTACCTTCCAGGGTATGAAGGCTGCTCTCAAATTTGCTGGTCTGGGCGAAGATTTTGAAGGTATAAAAGTAGCCATTCAAGGTGTTGGTAATGTCGGCTATCACTTGAGCAGTTATCTGTCTGCAGCCGGCGCTAAGTTGTACGTGACGGACATCTACCCGAACCAAATTGAAAGAGTGATCAACGAATTTGGTGCAACACCAGTCGGACCGGATGAAATTTACGGTGTTGATTGCGAAGTGTTTGCTCCTTGCGCGCTGGGTGCCATCCTTAACGCCAAGACAATCCCGCAATTGAAAGCCAAGGTTATTGCCGGTTGTGCCAACAACCAGTTGGAGACAGAATCCAACGGCTTTGAATTATTCAAGCGTGGTGTTGTATATGCACCTGATTACGCTATTAACGCCGGTGGCTTAATTAACGTTGCCGCAGAACTTGATGGCTATAACAAAGAAGTAGTCTTGGGCAAAGTCAGCCAAATCCACAACACAATCATGTCTATTCTTACGCGTTCCAAAGACGAAGGCATTCCGCCTCACGTCGCAGCCGACAGAGTTGCCGAACAGAGGCTGATTGATGCTAAACAAGGTCGATTCGCTGTAAAATCCTAGGGTTATGAATACCCCTGGTTTTAACACGCTCTATTTTGATCTCAAATGCCCATACTGCAGCAGTGCAGTAGGCTCAGGTATCGGCTTTCGCGCCGGTGCTTTGAAGCAAGCTAGTTACAAAATTGGCGACAAGCTTAGCTGGGAAGGTGGTAATTGCCAGCCGGCTGAAAAACCCGATGGCGGCAATTTCAAAACTATCGGCTATTTCAATTGCGACAACCTCAATTGCCAGAGCTGGCATGATTGCTTCCCGGAAGTACAAGAAGCTTTGATTACGGTCACGGATGACGTAATCGTTGAGGTCAAGACGATGAAGCATAAGCCTGGCGAACAAGGCTTCGACATATTGCCTCCTTAGCGCCATCTAATGGATCGTGTCGCTGTTTCTGGTATCAAAGAGGGATGTTGAATTCCAAGAAAATTTTTGCCGGTTTAGCGGCTGTCATAGCTCTGAGCATAAGTCTTGCACAGCCGGTG
>SBAT01000402.1 GCA_005240105.1 Chloroflexota bacterium | reverse complement strand
TGTTAGGTCTGCTGAACGATCCACGCATCAACGAGATATATGTAGATGGATTGCGTTCTGTCAAAGACTCGCCGGAAAAAGGCACCGCAGCAGAAACCGATCAATCTTGACTTTGTCTAACTGGTTAGTGAATATCAACCGCTTCCCGCCATTCCGGTGTTGACAAGTATAGCACAGTGTGCTATAGATAGTTAATGCGAATCTTTAAGACAAAGTTCTTCGCTAAAATTGCTAAATTGGAAGGGCTGAGTGACAAAGCTTTGACGAAAGCAATAGATGAGGTCCGAAAGGGCTTGATCGATGCTGCGTTGGGAGGCAATCTAGTCAAAAAACGCATCGCTGTAGGAAGTAAGGGAAAGAGTGGGGGACTTCGGAGCATACTTGTCTATAAGGCATCGATTACTAGAGTCTTTTGTGTGTACTTATTTCCTAAGAACGAAACTGACAACATCAGTCAGAAACAGTTGGATGAACTGAAGTTGTTGGGAAAGACTTTGTTTCGAATGACTGAGACTGAACTAACGAGGGCGCTGGAGAACAGAGTATTGCAAGAGGTAATTCAAGGTGAGGAGTAAGAAGGTTGTGGCTAAGGTAAAGAAGGGTGTTCGCGCGACGAGTACGCAGAAAGAGAACCGCATTTCGGAAGCTGTTTACGAGACTGCTAAGGACTTATATGCTGCTGGTGCTATTAGTCAGACAACTATGCGTGAATTTGACAGGCTCTGTCTTCCGAAAGTCCCGCGATACTCTTCGCGTCAAATCAAGGCTATTCGTGACCGCTGCAATGCGAGCCAACAGGTGTTTGCTGCATACATGAACATTTCGCCCTCCTCTCTGCAAAAGTGGGAGACGGGGGCAAGGAAACCGGATAACGTGGCACTTAAGCTTCTCAGCTTGGTAGATCGAAAGGGATTACAGGCGTTGATTTGATATCAGTTTGTCTGCCAATTTCTTTTTGATTTGTGTGAGTCTACTTGCTTCGTTGCTTTCTTCGCGTAAGGACTTATCAATTTGCCAGATAGGACCATGTGGTAACGGATCATCCTTGTACCGTGGTACTACATGCCAGTGAATGTGGGGCACTAGATTACCTAGACATTCGTAGTTGATTCTTTGCGGTGATAGTTCTGAATAAATGACTTCGGCTACTCGACAGACGTCAGTAAAGATGTCTGCTTGTTTTTCTTGCGGTAACTCGGGCAATTGTTCGTAGTGTTCTTTCGATACGACTAGGCAGTAGCCAGGAAAAAGCTTGCTGTCCTTCAAGAAGACAAATGTCTCGGACAATTCAGACAGAAAGTTTTCGCTTCGGTTGTCTTTGGCTTTTTGTATTTGGTCGCAAAAGTAGCAGGGCATATTGCCTTAGTGAATCTCGATATTGGCCGTTTTGCGATACTCTTCCATCTTGCCCCAGTGCTGTACGACTTCTGGTTTTGCTTTGCTCAGGTCGTTCCAGGTGATGTGTGGGCGGCCGGTTTCGTGTTCGACCATGGTGATACAGTCATCTACTGGGCAGACGCGTGAGCATAGGTCGCAGCCTACGCAGTCGTCTTCTCGGACCACCGGCCAAAGACGCTCGTTGACTCGGCTGTCGATTTTCAATTCTTTCAAGTCGATGCACTGGTGGGCAGCGTCTTCACAGGCGATGTAGCACAAATTACACTGGATGCACTTGTCGTGGTTGATTTGGGCAACGGTCTGGAAGCCGAGGTCGAAATCGCCGAAGTTGGAAATGCGGTGTACGGATTTGCCGATGATTTCGTCCATGGTCTTGAAGCCTTTGTCGTCCATCCAGTTGGATAGTCCGTCGACTAAGTCTTCAACTACACGGAAACCGTAGTGCATAACAGAAGTACAGACTTGTACGGAGGTCGAGCCCAGGAGAATGAATTCTAGTGCATCTCTCCAGGTTTCAATGCCGCCCATGCCGGAAATTGGTAGTCTGGCTTTTTGCACTTCAGGGTCGCTAGCCACTGCGCTAAGTAAGTGCAGTGCAATGGGCTTAACGGCTGGTCCGGCGTAACCACCGTGACCGCCTTTGCCGCCAACGTTTGGTTTGATTTCAAACGTGTCGATGTCGACACCGATGATGCTGTTAATGGTGTTGATGAGGGAGATAGCAGAAGCGCGACCCTTAACGGCAGCTCGTGCTGGTTGAACTATATCAGTGACGTTTGGTGTTAATTTGACGATGACGGGCTTGGTGGCAACATCCATTACCCATTCGGTGACCATGCAGGTGTATTCCGGCACTTGTCCCATGGCTGATCCCATGCCGCGCTCGGACATCCCGTGTGGGCAGCCGAAGTTCAATTCAAAGCCGTCGGCGCCTGTTTCTTCAACGCGTTTGATAATTTCTTGCCAGGCTTCCTTTTTAGATTCAACCATCACTGAGACAATGACGGCGTTGTTTGGGAAATTGCGTTTGGTTTCGGCTATTTCTTTCAGGTTGATTTCAATCGGGCGGTCGGAGATAAGTTCGACGTTGTTCAAGCCGATTATCTTTGAGCCTTTGTAGTCCATTGTGCCGTAGCGGTTACAGACATTAAGCACTGGCGCGCCGATTGTTTTCCAGACAGCACCACCCCAGCCGGCTTCAAATGCTTTTTGCACTTGGTAGGCGGAGTTTGTCGGTGGTGCTGAAGCCAACCAAAAAGGATTTGGAGACTTGATACCGGCAAAATTGATTTCTAAGTTAGCCATTTTCCTATTTCCTTATTAGCGGTTACTTGCAGCACTTGCCGGCAGTGGCTAGTTCGCCTTTGCCGACAAGCTGCTCGTGAATGGCACGAGCGGCAATCTTGCCGTCTTGTACCGCCATAACTGTTGATGCTTCACCTTTGCTTCGAATGCAATCGCCGCCGGCAAATATTTTTGGATTTGCGGTGCGGTTGGTTGTTGTGTCGACAGCTATGTAGCCTTTGGTTTCTTGCACTCCAAATGTTGCTAGTTTTTCCATGACATTCGTG
>SBAT01000263.1 GCA_005240105.1 Chloroflexota bacterium | reverse complement strand
TTTTTCTTCCTTGTACCGCCACCACCAAAAACACAGGTGACGGATATTGAATTTATTCAAGACCAACCAATAACACAAAAGAAAATTCGTTCGAAAAGACGAGCTCAGCACGCATCCGAATCATCCGGTCAGCATCGCAAGGAGCCTGTTGAAGCACCGTCGCCTCAACCAAAGGCCGCCAGCAAAGCTAATGCTCCGGCAGCCAAAGCAAGTCCGGCCAAAGCAAGTCCAGCAAAAGCAAGTCCAGCAAAACCTTCAGAGCACCAAGCGCCATCGCCTAAACCGGCTCAACCGTCACCTACTCCAACACCAAGACCGGCTCAACCAACACCATCGCGTCAGGCCCCGGCACCAACTCCGACACCAGCTCCGCGTCCATCGCCAACACCAACTCCTCATCCAAGTCCGGCGCCAACGCCAACACCTTCGGCACGTCCGACGCCAACGGCTCGTCCAATGCCGACACCGACAGCACGCCCGACTCCATCTCCGATGGCTCATCCTTCACCAAGCCCATCGCCCAGACCGAGTCCGTCACCGACACCAAATCCATCGCCGAGCCCATCACCATCTCCCTCGGCTCGCCCAAGCCCCAACCCGGCTCCATTTCCACTGCCATTTTTCAAACCTTCAGGAGCACCTTCCCCGAGCCCGAGCCCATCACCAACACCGACAGCACGTCCAGGTGGCGGAGCACCAATGCCGATGGCCAGATCATCTGGCGGTCCTGCCGGCGGAGGCGCTGCACCTTCTCCTCATGCATCACCAATATCCTTGTCTCAAGGCGGCGGCGGCATTCAATCTATGTTCCCCATGCCTAAAGCAGGCGGGGGCGGTTCTCATCAAGGGTTTGCACCAGGCTCAACAGCTCCAATTGCTTCCAATTCTCGCGGCGGTGGCGGCGGCTTTGCCGGCAACCCCATGCCAAAAGCTCAAATGGGTGGCGGCCCAACCTCTTTAGGTGGAGGCGGTGGTCCATCAGGTGGAGCTCCAGCTCCAATTAGAGCCGGTGGCGGTGGATCTCCAGGCGGTTCATCCGGCGGTCCAGCCATTGCTGTAGCTCCTTCCATTCCACGCGCTTCCGGTGGCGGCGGCGGTGGAGCAGGTAGTCCTGCCGGCGGTGGCGGTGGCGAAGGAGCCAAAGGCAACCCGGATGCCAACAAGAACCCCGGTGGTCGTCCCTCTCTGGACGCTCAAAAAGATGTTGACTTCGGTCCCTATATGGCCGATTTGCAAAGACGCATTAAGCGCGCTTGGTTCCCACCAAAAGGTCAAGAATCAAGACGTGTAGTTGTAATTTTCAAAATTCACTCTGACGGATCACTATCGCACCTACGCCTGGATCACACATCTGGCATGGCAATTGCCGACCAGGCTGCTCTAAAAGCTGTAGAAAACGCAGCACCTTTTAGACCCTTGCCATCAGGTGCACCGACAGATGTGGACATTCAATTTACCTTTGACTACAACGTATTTGGCGGTGGTGGGCGTGGAACGTTCCGTCAGTTCTGATACACTTTTGTGGATACATCTTTAAAGTAAAATTTTAGCGGGTTGCCAACTAACCGGGAGAGATTATGGAAAGCAAATTCTTCACCTTCTTCATGGAGTTTATGATCCGGGACTGGTTTGCTTCCATTCCCATCACCATATGCTCCATATTGACGGTTGCAGTAGTTATCGAGAGATATCTTTACTACCAAAAAAATCGCCGGGACGTATCAGCATTCATTCACCAACTGCAGCGCGAACTAGAGCGTGGTCAGTTGCAAGCAGCACAAGCTACTTGCAGCCGACTCGGTGGCGTTATTGGTGAAGTCGCCGAAGAGGGCGTCCGTTTGATGGCTGAACAGAAGGAAGACTTCTCCAAAGCTTTCGATATTACGGTGGGTCTAGTTACACGCAAACTAGAAAAGAACTTAGCAATCCTCGGAACAATTGGTGCGACTGCACCATTTATTGGATTGTTCGGAACTGTGGTCGGCGTGGTTTTCACACTTGACCAATTGGGCGTAGGCGGCGGCGGTACGCCAGTCGTTGTAACAGGTGTTGCTAAGGCGCTTATTGCGACCGGATACGGACTTATCGTCGCTATCCTTGCTGTTATTTTCAACAACGTTTACACCAATACAGTGAAGCGTTTTGACGATGACTTCCTGCTCTTGAAGCTCTTGTTCTTGAGCTTCGTCGGAACAGAAGCAGCCGGCGCACGCTAAGTACATTAAGAACTCAGTAATTAAGAAGGGGGGGGTGATCGTTTATGGCAATGGGCCAAACAGGCCAGAATTTTGAAGAAATAAACGTCACCCCTCTTACTGACGTTTTCCTTGTGCTATTGGTAATCATGATCTTGATTGCCCCACTTATCGACAAATCAGATCTCAAAATCAAACCGCCTGAAACACGCAACGCCAAAAAAGATGACGCCAGCAAGGCTATCTTTATTGATGTAGACAAGGATGGATCAATTGCTATCAACGGCAAAGAATTGCCTAAGGGCGCTACAGCAGATGTGATTCAAGAGAAAATAAAAGACTTACAAGTTAGAGCTGGACGCGATGATGTCCCTGTCACTGTAAACGCCGACGGCGATTCAAAACAGCGCGATGTCGTAGCTGTAATGACAGCAGCAGCAGCCGCCGGTATCAAACGCATGCGCGTTGCCACTGTGCAAGAGACTCAATATTAAGCGCTCCGGTTGCGTTTCGCTGCGCTTCACTTCACCTTCGCTAGCCATCCGGCATATCCACGCTCCGCTGCAGATTGCTCTTCGCAATCTTTTGCTCTCGCTGGGGAAGATCACTTAATTAGGGAAGGCAAGTCATGTCGCGATACTTTCGGCTTGGGCTAATTGGGCATCCGGTGGCGCATTCGCTTTCGCCGGTTTTGCATACGGCGGCGCTGGAGCACTTTGGGCTGTCTGGCAAATACGAGCTAATTGATATTCGTCCGGAAGATTTGAAGGTGCGGGTCACTGAGCTTATTGCTAACGGATTTGTTGGGCTGAATGTCACTGTTCCTTATAAGCAAGAGCTTTTCAGCTTGGCTGATAGCTTGACTGAAGAAGCTAGTCTTACTCAGGCTATTAACTGCATGAAGGTATTGCCCTCGGGGACGGTGGTGGCACACAATACGGACTTGGGCGGATTTATGCAGTCGCTTATTACGCTCAACGCGGGGCGGCCGATTAAGGGAGCGGCTTACGTGCTGGGCACCGGTGGCGCAGCTAGAGCGGCAGCTCATGGACTGATGAGGCTTGGATACGATGAGATAGTCATCGTCGGACGCAACAAAGAAAAAGCAGAGGCTCTGATTAAGCAATTGGGCAAGCCGGATAATGTGTCATTCCGGCTGGTCGACAATTGCCTGAACAATGAGAAGCCGGCACTAATCGTCAATGCCACCGATATCGGTGTCATTGATAAGGAATTGCCTCCCTGGGCTAAGGATTTACTGGCGTTATCTGCGCCTGAATCATTGTTGTTTGATATGGTCTATGCCAAACGTCCCAACCTGACACCATTTATGAGACACGCAAAGGTCCTCGGAATGACGGGCATTGATGGGCTGGAGATGCTTATTGAGCAGGCAGTGCTGTCGTTTGTCTTTTGGACCGCAATGAATTGCCCACAGGATATAATGCGAAAAGCAGTGGGTGAAATTACAGTGGAGAGTTAATTATGTTCTGGGACGGACTAACCGCAGTCTTAGCCATCATATTAATCTTCACCGGCTGGAAGCGCGGCTTTCTGGCATCGCTGCCGGGTCCAGTGTGCGTAGTCGCTGCCACCCTTATCACCCAACACATTTATATCGACTTTTCCCAGTGGCTGTCCGCGCAATTGCGCCTTGATCCCCTACCGGCAGTAGCTGCCGGTTACATCATGTGTTGGCTTTCAATAGAAACAGCCTTGGAATTGGTAATAGGCATGTTTCTCAAAGGAAGATTTATCGAGCACACGCCAATTGTTCTCAATCAATTTGGCGGTGGAATCTGGGGCTTAGCTAAGACAGTAATAATTATTGTTTTGCCGCTGATGGCCGTTTCCGTTGATATCAAAATCCCAGATCCGCCAAAAGATGTCTCCGGTTTAATTGCTCCGGAAATCCCGCCTGAAAGCGATTCGGTCGTTATGCCAATCATGCGCAAGGTAGCAGAAGGACTTCTTCCAAGCATTGGGAAATTTGTGGTATCAACAGACGCACCGAGCTTCGAACCGAAATACGAAAAGCGAGAAGTCGGAGAATAGGTTTTAGAACAAGCTTGCTTGTTGTCCGAAGAAGATTGGCACCAGTTGCATAGCCAATCCAAGTTCGCCGTCAATGCTGAGCACTCCGGACAAGGCTGCAGTCATTGCCGACATACGGCCGCTCATGATCATTTCCAGATCATCGGCATTCACAGAAATTGTGCAGTCCGGTTGAACTGCCGGCTGTCCACCGTTAACTTCGATGAATTCGCACGTGCCGTTGTTGATCTTGGTCAACCACTGTTTGGCACCACTGTCGCCTTTGACGGAAAACATAAATGTTGCAGAAACATCCTTAGCCGCTTGCGGGTTGAATCTCTTCTTGAATTCCTCAATAATTTTTTCAGCGCTCACTGACTTTTCCTCGCGACAGATTTCGAATAAATATATAGACGGAGATTATAACGCATCAAACTTATGAGCAACTCGAAAGATAAAGTTTAGAATGACTAAGATCACCGGGGTGTTATCAAGATACAAATGTTCTCAGGTTCAAATTCAGGCAAAAGAAAGAAAGCCCTGTCGCGAGTCGACGGCGTCTTAAGCCGCGTTGTGCACAACCTAGGATTAGAGAAGCGGCTCAAGGAAAAGACTCTTATGGACCTCTGGCCGACAATAGCCGGAGGCGTGCTGGGCGAACGCTCACGTGGTCTATTCATTGACTATCAGGGCACTCTTGTCGTGTCCGTAAGGGACGCTGCAACCGGACATGAACTATCACTTCTCAAGCCCCAGCTCTTCAAGAAAATGAAGGCTGCTGCACGTGGACTTTCAGTTGAACTAACCGGTCTGCGCTTTGATTTGAAACACTTCCACAAAAATGAAGTCGATCACACAAACGTTGGTTCAGTCCCGCCGCTACCAGAGCCAACAGCTGAAGATCTTGCCAATATTGTTCTCAGCGAATCTGAGCTCGCCGAACTTCAGCAAGCAGTAGCTGAATTTGAGCATGCGCATACACAGGCAATCACCGATTTACCAAGGCGTCTCGCCGCCCTTTTTGAGAGACAATTAAGGCTTAAACAATGGCGCAAAAAGCATGGCTATCCTGTTTGTTCGCAATGCCATGACATAACCGGCCAAATCCACGGCTCAGCCGCACTTTGCAGCAGCTGCTATTTCAATAGCCAGATACGCATAGTGCAAAATCCTGGTGAACAAAATTTCAGCTAAACACTTTTGTCACCTAGCAGAGCCGTCTTTCCTGCTGACTTCCATGCTATGATCGAAGGCTCCGAAAGTCTTGCGGCGGCGGATTTTAGAGTGTTTCCACAAGGGAACTAGAGCACGGAGAACAGCGAAGCAAAGGATTGCGAGAGAGCAATCCGAAGCTGAGCGTAGATGAGCGGCATAGCTAAGCGAAGGCAAAACGAAGTGCAGCCGGAGCGGTTAATGATAAGACTTCAAAACGTTAATAAAGACTACGGCGGCAGACCCGCTTTGGTAAATGCAAATCTGAACATTGGGCTTGGTGAGTTCGCCTTCCTGGTGGGACCATCTGGTGCCGGTAAGTCGACATTGATGCGTCTTCTCTATCGCGAAGAAATTCCATCTTCGGGAAAAGTTTTTATTGGTGGTGTCGATATTACCCGCATTCATGCGCGACAAGTTCCATTGCTGCGCAGACGGTTGGGAATAGTTTTTCAAGACTACAAACTATTGCCGCGTCAGACAGTGTTCGATAACGTTGCCTATATTCTGCGTGCACTAGGCGTAGATCAAAGTTCAATTAACAGACGTGTTACAAGCGCACTGTGTGTTGTTAACTTGGAAGACAAAGCAAAAGCATATCCGGATGAATTATCTGGTGGCGAACAACAGCGTGTAGGTATTGCCCGCGCCATTGTTAACGGCCCGCCGGTGCTCTTAGCAGACGAACCAACAGGAAATCTTGATCCACAAACTTCACTGGAAATCGTTCAACTTCTTGAGCGCATTTCTACCAGGGGGACTACGGTTCTCATTTCCACTCACGATCAATTTATCGTCAACTCATTGCGTCGTCGCGTTATTAGCTTGCGCAATGGAGAAATAGTTTCCGATGTGGATAGCGGAACATACGAGATGGAGGTCAAAGTAGCGACCCCATGAGACAACTTCGTATTCTCGCTAGAGTAGGAATGGAAACCATTTTGGGTATGCGCAAGAGCGGCTGGTCCAACTGGCTGGTGATTGGCATTTTAGCTGTAGCGCTGACAATTTTTGGTGGTGTTCTGCAATTAACAATGACGCTTAAGAATGTCGTCAATGCCTGGGGATCCCAACTGGAAATTTCTGCCTACTTAAAAGACGGCTACGATCCAAAAGCCGTAGCCCGCGAAATCAGTCAATTGCCGCAGGTCTCTCTTGTAGAAATCGTCCCCAAGGATGTTGCCTGGCGCGACATGCAATCAAGTTTCCGTGTTGCTGGTGTCAACAACCCACTGCCAAATACATTGCACGTCAGACTTAACTCCATGAAGGTGGTTGAGAAGACTGCCAATAAATTGCAACAGCTGAAAGCAGTAGAACACGTTCGCTATCCTCTGAAAGTAGCACGCAATATCAATCGCTTGCGTCATTTCCTTGAGCTCGCAGGCATTATCGTTACTGGAGCATTGACCACTGCCACATTGATAGTAATTGGAAACACGATTCATTTGGTTATCGAAGCTCGGCAACGCGAGATTGAAATCCTCAGCTTGATGGGCGTCAATCCCTGGTATATCAAAGGTCCTTTGGTGCTCCAAGGTGCAGCTTACGGCATGGGTGCAGCGTTTCTTTCGCTGATTATTCTTTTTGGAGTGAACATCTATGCTGATGCTTATGTTCGCGAACAGCTTTTAAGCTTCTTGCCTCTGTTGCCGAACAACATGGAATACGGCTTGCTGCCGACATTCATCATCTTGCTCCTTGTCGGTGTAGCAGTCGGCGCCGGCGGCAGCGCCTGGACCTCGGGACGTTATATCAAGGTTTAGACAAGCAGCATTTTGTCATTTCAACCGAAGCGCCCAAGGCGCGAAGTGGAGAGATCTTCCGCTGCGAAGCTA